>JAZGGE010000099.1:0-12845 GCA_036480195.1 Methylococcales bacterium | reverse complement strand
GTAAACACTGGATCGGCCTGCCCATTGGTCTTCAATTCTTCACGAATAACTTCTTTTTGTGCTTGATCAAAATCAAACTTGAGCTCCAAATCGGAATTGCCGGGACGAAGAAAGTCGATTTTAAGACTTTTGGTGACTATGCGATAGCCAGGAAATTCGCGGCAGCAGGCTAACGCCGGGATCGGATCCGCAAGGCTCGCCTGGTAACCTCCAAACATGTTACCGCCGGAGTTTGCAGAGCGCCAAGTTAGGGGTAGCAGCAATCGGACATGGTTCCAGTCGTCATCCATCTTAAGCACTTTGGCACCCATTAAAAAAATTGGCGGGTAAAATTCGAAACGGCGTTTAGCAGAAAGGAACTTTAGGTTTCCAATGAATCGCAAGGCGCTTTTTTGCTTATGTTTCGTCATGTTGACATCTCTGGAGAATGTAATTGGATGGGTTGAATACGACCGGTTTTCACTAAATACTCGGATAGAACCTCCCAAACGGGTGATCCGGTAGCAACCGAATTGACAGCACCCCACCCCGCGACTGTATATTTTTTTCTTTTTTCGATAACAACACCTTTTGACAAACGCAAGTTCGAAATTCTGTTACCGATTGAGTGCCGTGGTTCAATTCGATAGCTCAATCCACTAAGACGAATCATATCACCACCTTGCTGATAGTAAGGATTGGAATTAAATATATTGTCAGCGACATCTTCCAGAATATTTTTGATTTCAAGGCCGCTCAGGTGACGTACATAAGTTTCCGGATAGGTAATTGCCGTCTGACTCATAACGGCTTCCTGGGTCACTATTTCTCCGGGCAACAGAGTCGTTCCCCAACGGAAACCAGGGGAGAAGGAAATTTCAGCGCCAAGTACAGTGCGTAAGGCGTCGCAGATTAACCGGTCAAAAGTCCCATCAAAATTACCTCTGCGGTAGAGTACACCTTCTGTAACAGCGAGTTTCGTTTCCAATCGGGCACGATAGGGTGCACGAATGTTTTTAATGTATGCCGACATTGTGCTGTCTTCCTCTAGCAACTGGGAAAACACTGGCAGGAGACGATAACGGAAATCCCGAATTCGACCCTTGCCAATATCAAGATCACAGACCGCTAGAAATTTACCATTGCTGCCGCCATTCGTAACAATTGTTTTTCCACCCCTATTGCTTACGAGAACAGGCTGTGGCACCGCATCATGGGTATGACCGCCTAGAATAAGATCAATTCCAGTCACCCTTGAACCTAGCTTAAGATCAACATCCATTCCATTATGAGAAAGCAATAAAACTGCATCGGGCTTATGCATAGTTCGAATACGTGTCACGAGCTGTTGTAATTCCACTTCTTGAATTCCGAAACGCCAGTTCGGTATAAACCGTTTAGGATTGGCAATAGGTGTGTAGGGGAAAGCCTGCCCGATCACTGCAATACGTCGATTTCCAATCTCTCTTAAAATATAGGGTTTGAATACATAGCCATATTCTTCATCATGTAGGTGTATCCCAGAAAACAATGCCTCTTCGGTAGCTCTAATATTTTGGGCAATAAATTCCCCATTAAAACACTCAACATTTTTAACTAAAGTGTCTTCGCCGTAAGTAAACTCCCAATGACCAGTCATGGCATCTACTCCAAGTAGATTAGCGGCCCCCACCATATCTTTTCCCTTGGTCCAAAGAGCTGTTGCTGAACCTTGCCAGCTATCTCCTCCATCTAGAAATAGGCAATTCTCTGCCCCACGCTGGGCCCGTATCCTATTTACCAAAGAAGCCAGATGAGCGAAACCACCTGTTTTTCCATATCGTTTAGCAAGTTCAGGAAAATCAAGATGGGTGAAAGCGTAGGCTTCTGGCGTTCCCTTAACAAGACTAAAACGATCAAGATAATTGTGACCAACAACATGTGGAATTTTACCCTTCGCACTACCTACCCCGATATTCGTATCAGGTTCTCTATAGTAGGTAGGTAACAACTGCGCATGACAATCGGTGAGATGAAGGATAGTGGCATTACCGAATTCCGGTAAATCGTAAGGATTACCTGGAAAACGGGACAGGCCAAATGCCGGACGAAATAATATTCCACTACTTGCTGCCACACCAAGCATCTGGAGAAAATCACGACGAGTACTCATAAGCTTGTATAAGCCACCTAGTTACTAATCACTTTCAAGAACTAAATAACATTGAAATCAAAAAACTGAATATCTCTGAGGGAAAAATCAAAATAATCTTGTTCTCTATCTGTTCTCCTGATACACTACAGAACAAATAGAGAACGAATCCAATGCTAAACGAAATAAACCTAACTCGCAGGCAGCAGGAAATATACGATTTTCTTGTCCATCAACAAGACTATTCCTATCGCCCTCCATCTCTTGAGGAACTTTGTCAGGCCCTCAACATGAAGTCACGTGGTTCTTTGCATAAACATATTCAAGCTTTGATTGATGCCGGATTGGTTGAACCGATTAATCGAAAACAACGTGGAATACGACTTACTCCCAAACAGCCTGACGAATCTCAAAACTTGTTACCTTTTGTCGGCACGATCGCAGCAGGGCGTCCAATTGAGGCTTTAGAAACAGCGGAAACTATGGAGGTACCCGAGTTGATACAAAGTGCCGGTGAATGTTTCGTCTTAAAAGTAAAAGGGGATTCCATGATAGAAGAGGGGATTCTAAATGATGACTGGGTGATCATTCGAAAACAATCATATGCAAAGAATGGAGAAATTGTCGTTGCATTGATCGATAACCTAGAGGCATCACTTAAGCGAATAGAGCAAAAACCGGAAGACACCATACTCCACCCGGCTAATTCTAGCATGGAACCCATGCACTACCATCCGAACCAAATTCAGATTCAGGGCATATTAGTTGGACAAATGCGATCTTACCAATAGTCGCACTTAGCATAACCTTCATAGGAGATATAACCATGTCAAAACCAATTTATATAGAAGATCAAATTAAAAACCGTATGGCAATATTTATGGAGAATGATAAGTCGGGTAGTCTCGACGAACTTGCACAAACTGTTGTAACGATACTCATAGTTCTTGTCTTTTTTATTTTTGGAGTGTCCTGGTAAGACGCTCGCTACTGCGGAAAATAGCAATCTTACTGATCCGAATAACGACCTAATGATTCGCCAAATAATTGATGGTCTAGAAGTCTGTCCAAGAATTGAAACTATAGCTTTCGCGTTCAAGAATGCCCGTTTTGAGTGGGTAGAATTTCGTGAAGGGCTAGATGTAGAACCGTAGGAAGAGTCATCTCTTTCAAGGTTCCACAACGACGTGCTTCGCGAAAAGATGCGCGCCGCTGAAAATAGGTATTCTTGGGCGCGATAGGTATTTAGCGTGGGAACATCCTTTTGAGTCAAAGTTTCCACAGCAAGCAACTATTAGGGGACAACCTCCTAGGAGCCTGTCCGAGAATAGAAGCCGCAGCGAGGGAAATCCATTTTGAGTCAGATTTTTCGATCATTTGAGGCGAATAGTGGGTCTATTTAACGAAAATGATCGGGAAATCTGGCCAAAATGGACTTTTCCACAGTAGGTTCTCTATTCTCGGACAGGCTCCTAGGCGTAGAAGCGCAGGAAGAGTCATCTCTTTCAAGGTTCTACAACGACGGCCTTAGCGAAAAGACAACATTGTGGAAATATGAGCCAGAGCTATTACGACCTGCCGGATATTGGGTGTTTCAAATTACTGCTGGAGAAGATTGATATGGCGCGAGTCGCGCTTGAAATGTCAAAAGGGCGGCAAAGCCAAGTTTGGCCAGCGGCCATCGAAAAACTGAAAATCCGCTGGACGACGGATAGTAATGCCCTTGAAGGATCGAGCCTCACTTTTGGTGATACCCTGTTTTTCTTGCAAGAAGGACTCACTGTTAAAGGTAAACCTTTCAAGGATTACCTTGATGCACGAAACCATGCGGATGCGGTGGAAATGCTGTTCGATGTGGTTGCAGATGGCAGGCCGGTTTCCGTTGGCCTTGTAAAGGAAATTAATGCCCTTTTGATGTCAGGGGTACGGGAAACACCGGCTGTTGATGGTCAAGGTCGCCGCGTAATGAAGCCCACGACACCCGGAGAGTTCAAGATAGCGCCTAATCATGTGTTACGTCCAGATGGTGAGGTGCATTTGTACGTGGAGCCGTTACAGGTTCCGGGTCAGATGGAGCAAATGTGCCAGTGGGTGGATGAAATGGAAGGCGGTACCCATCCCGTCATCATTGCAGCAATAATCCATTTTAATATGGTGCGTATTCACCCCTTTGATGATGGCAATGGACGAGGTGCTCGCATTCTCATGAATCTGATCCTGATGAAAGCCGGGTTTCCACCCGCAGTTATTCGCAATGAGAGGCGTGAAGAATATTTCAATGCTTTGCGTATCGCCGACCAAGCTGATCTCAGCCCGTTTATCACTTTCGTTGCTAAATCGGTTGCGGATACCCAAGATCAGCTTCTTGAGGATTTGAAAGGATAGACAGTCCTCCGTCACGGGCTGCGCTTGCCAGAGCTGAACGTGAGAATCGAATTGAACCATCCCAAAAATTGCTAATCATTTCAGCATACAGAAAAACTGGCTATTCTTATTGGATCATTGTTCTCCGGTACGATTGGATACTTGCTTATAAAAGCCAGCAGATCGACACAAGAGATGGAAAATGAAACGCTAATAAATGAGTTTTACAAGGAGGTCTATAATAACAAGAATTTAACTCTCATTCCCAAGTTATTCACGGAAGATTGTGTTTTCAGAGGTTCTATTGGGCAATAAAAATATGGGCATGAAGGCATTGCGGAATATGTGAGCCTCATAGTCAAAGCCCTTGATAAATTTGAATGCACCTTTCTACAGGTCATTTGTGAAGAGGAAAACGCCTATGCAAGAATAAAATTCTCAGGTATTCACCAAGATCAGTTTATGGGCTATTCACCTTCAGGTAAGCCCGAAAGCTGGATCGGTTCGGTAGAGTTTAAATTTAGAAACGGAAAAATATCGGAACTATGGGCGTTGGGAGATTTACATGGATTGGTTCAACAGCTTAGGGATAATAGTGCCGGGCTAGGTCTTTGACAATTGTCGGTTTATAGCGGTCCCCTGTATCCTTTTATCGAAGCATATAGCTTACGACGTGCTCAAGAACTCCCATTTATAGCCCCTATCTTTCCGTGAAAGGCATTGCTGTAGAGCATGAAATAGACGGCTTTTTCTGCGTTCTATGGCGAGGAAATGATCCAACAGAGGGCGTAAAAATTTGCTGACCTGCCTTTAGCGATGTCATGAAATTGTCACAATTTCTACTTATACTTTCTCGGAGTTAAATAAACATCGAGAAGACAAACTTCATGAAAAAATTATCAATATCATTTGTGCTAGGTTTAAGTGTTGTGACAACGACACCAGGATTCTCGGCACCAAGAAGCCACATAGATGTAGTGGGTTCATCAACAGTATATCCATTTTCCACTGTTGTTGCTGAAACCTATGGCAGAAAAACCGGGAAAAAAACGCCCAAGATCGAGTCAACCGGCACCGGTGGTGGTATGAAGCTGTTTTGTGCGGGTAACGGCATTGATACACCGGATATTACCAACGCATCGCGTCGCATCAAGAAAAGTGAGTTTGACAAATGTCAGAAAAATGGAGTCAAAGATATCGTTGAAGTACAAATTGGATTTGATGGCATCGCCATTGCCAATTCCAAAACTGCGCCGGTATTCAATTTGACACTGAAAGATATTTTTCTGGCATTGGCTAAAGAGGTACCGGGCCCCAACGAGGGCAAATTGATCAAAAATCCACATAAAACCTGGAAACAAGTGAATTTGGCGCTGCCTGACACTAGAATTGAAGTCTTGGGGCCGCCACCAACATCGGGCACCCGTGATGCGTTCGCCGAATTGGCTATGGAAGGCGGTTGTAAATCTTTTGCCTGGATCAAACAGCTGAAAGACGATTCAAAAATAGCAAAGCAAGCTGGCGATAAGGACAAAGCTAAAACATTAAAAAACCAATATAAAGGAATCTGCCATACCGTCCGTGAAGACGGTGCCTATATTGAGGCAGGCGAGAATGACAATTTGATCGTAGACAAGCTGGTTGCCAATCCTAAAGCGTTAGGTGTATTTGGTTTCAGTTTCCTGGATCAAAATTCAGATAAGGTTCAAGGTGCCAAAGTGGGTGGTGTCGATGTGAGCTTTGAAGCCATTGCCGATGGATCCTATCCGGTATCTCGACCGTTATACTTCTATGTAAAAAAAGATCATGTGGGCAAAGTGCCTGGCATTGCTGAGTTCGTGGCGGAGTTTACTAACGAAGAGGCTTGGGGTGATGAAGGTTATTTGACTGATAAAGGGCTGATTCCTCTGCCATTATCTGAGCGTACTCAGGTTGGAGTCTCTGCCAATGGAATGGTGTCGTTGGTTCTGGAAGCTGAATAAAGTGGTTGAAAGAAATATCCTGGTGCATCTTGAAACCGCAGTTCGGATAAATAATGCCAGTTAACTCCATTCTCGTCACCTTGCTGGCGCTGATACTGTTCGGGTATTTTATTGGCCGCAAACGGTCAATAGCCGTTTCAGAACGAACTGCCAAGGGGCAAATGAATCTACATTCACGCCCCCAATACTATGGCTATATGGTGGCACTTTGGGCCGCGATCCCTGCATTATCGATACTGGTGCTTTGGTCGGCATTTAGTTCTTCTGTTTTGGACGCTCTTACAGTGGCTCAGTTGCCAGCTGAAATCCAGTCAGCATCCGCAGATGACTTGGGGTTGCTGCTAAATGAAGTGAAAAATCTTGCAGTATCAGAACGGGTTTCGAGTGATCCTATTAAACAAGCCGCTGCCAGTTACTATCGGGAATTACTAAGCACCAGCGCAACGGCCAAAACCGTGGTGGTTTTCGTATTAGCCTTGATTGGTATTTACATCGGACTATTGTTTGTAAAGCCACATATCCGTGCCAGAAATCGCGTAGAGCAGTTTATAAAATGGGTCATGATTGCCTGTGCTTCTATTGCGATATTGACAACCATCGGTATTGTTTTTTCAGTTTTATTCGAAGCCATTCTTTTTTTTAAAGCGATCCCCATTACCGAATTCCTGTTTGGCACACATTGGAGCCCGCAAACTGCTATACGCGCAGACCAGGTAGGTGGTTCAGGCAGTTTTGGTGCTATTCCACTTTTTCTGGGTACGTTGCTGATTGCATTCATCGCTTTATTAATTGCGGTGCCATTTGGTTTGATGTCTGCTATTTATCTTTCCGAGTACGCCAGTAATAAAATCCGAACCCTGGCAAAACCGATGCTGGAAATATTGGCCGGTATACCAACAGTGGTGTACGGTTTCTTTGCGGCACTGACAGTTGCGCCCTTCATTCGTAGTATGGGTGAGGCAATAGGTCTGCAAGCTTCGTCGGAAAGTGCTTTGGCAGCAGGCATTGTTATGGGGGTGATGATTATTCCTTTTGTATCATCTCTTTCAGACGATGTCATTTCTGCTGTGCCGCAAGCGATGCGGGATGGTTCATACGCTATGGGAGCGACCCGATCTGAAACGATAAAGCAAGTTATTATTCCGGCAGCTCTACCTGGGATTGTGGGAGGCGTAATGCTTGCAGCTTCACGTGCTATAGGCGAAACCATGATTGTGGTAATGGCCGCTGGCTTGAGTGCTAAGCTGACTATCAATCCCCTGGAAGCAGTGACAACAGTTACCGTGCAAATTGTAACCCTACTTACTGGAGATCAGGAATTTGATAGCCCGAAAACTCTGGCGGCGTTTGCACTTGGTTTGGGACTCTTTATTGTGACTCTAATACTCAACATCATCTCATTGCATATCGTACGTAAATACCGTGAACAATACGAGTAAGCAAAAGTGAAAAATACCGACATCATAAGAGCCAGCCTCAAAAGGCGTTACGCTAAAGAAAGACGTTTCCGTTTTTATGGTTTTGCTTCAATCGTAGTCAGCGTTCTGTTTTTGCTAGTGCTCATTGTCAGCATATCGTTAAAAGGTTATCCGGCGTTTCAGCAGACTTATATCAAAGTGGATATCACTGTCGATCCTGTCACTCTTGGTATATCCAATACTTATGACAAAAATGCGTTGTTTAACGCCAATTATGCCAAGCTAATGAGAACTTCTCTCCAGGCGATGTTTCCTGAAGTTGCAGGACGCAAACAAAAGCGTGCACTAAAACAACTGGTGAGTCGTTTCGCCGCCTATGATTTGCGTGACCGGGTAGTCGATAATCCGGATCTCATCGGTACCCGGCAATCTTTCTGGTTTGTGGCAAAAGATGATATCGATGTGTTCATGAAGGGTGGAATTAACCGCAATTTGCCTGAGTCAGACCGTCGTATAAAAGACTTTCAACTCGAATGGATTGATCAACTGGAAAGGGGAGGCCGGTTAGAAAAACGTTTTAATAGGACATTTTTTACGTCAGGGGATTCGAGAGAGCCTGAACAGGCAGGTATTAAAGGGGCACTCAAGGGATCGGTACTTACTATGTTGGTCACGCTATTGTTGTCTTTTCCTATAGGTGTTGCTGCTGCTATCTATCTGGAAGAATTCGCACCACAGAATAATCGCTGGGTGGATATCATCGAGATCAACATTAATAATCTCGCTGCGGTACCCTCCATAGTTTTTGGTTTATTAGGGCTGGCGGTGTTCATCAGTTTCTTTGGAGTACCGCGTTCTGCACCTTTAGTGGGTGGGCTCGTATTAACATTAATGACTTTGCCTACTATTATTATTGCCAGCCGTGCTGCGATAAAATCGGTCCCGCCCTCTATTCGTGAAGCAGCATTGGCGGTGGGTGCTTCAAAAGTACAAACAACGTTTCACCACGTCGTGCCGTTAGCGATGCCTGGCATACTGACCGGAACCATTATCGGCATGGCGCAGGCGTTAGGTGAAACGGCCCCTCTGTTAATGATTGGTATGGTGGCATTCGTCGCCGATATTCCACAAACAATTACTGATCCATCGACAGTGTTGCCCGTGCAGATTTATTTATGGTCAGACAGTCCCGAACGCGCATTCATGGAACGAACCTCAGCCGCTATTATGGTATTGCTGGCTTTTTTGGTGATAATGAATTTTATTGCCGTGTTATTGCGTAAGAAATTTGAGAGACGTTGGTAAAACCATGAATGTTGCAATAGAAACGCGGGATGAATTCGCCGTAGAAGTCAAGGGTACGGTTGGGTTCCCTTTTGTAGATCATCCGAAATTTGAAACACGTCACGTCAATGTCTCTTATGGGGACAAACAAGCTATTTTTGATGTTGGTTTGGATATTGGCGATAAACAGATCATCGCGATGATAGGTCCGTCAGGGTGTGGTAAATCAACCTACCTACGTTGCTTAAATCGCATGAATGATACTATCCCGATTTGTCGTGTCAGCGGTGAATTTAAGCTGGATGGAGAAGATATTTATGCTGACAGCCAGGATCCGGTCTTACTGCGGGCCCGGGTCGGTATGGTTTTTCAAAAACCAAATCCGTTTCCAAAGTCTATCCATGACAATGTCGCTTATGGTGCGCGGTTGCACGGTCTGGCATCCAATCGTTCGGAATTGGATGATATCGTGGAAAAAAGTCTTACTCGGGCCGGTTTATTCAAAGAGGTCAAAGATGATCTGCATCGACCGGGAACGGGTTTGTCTGGCGGTCAACAACAACGGCTCTGTATCGCTAGAACCATCGCTGTCGATCCGGAAGTTATTTTAATGGACGAACCCACTTCGGCGCTTGATCCGATCGCAACGGCATTGATTGAAGAGTTAATGACTGAGCTGAGTGAGAAATATAGCATTGCCATTGTCACCCATTCTATGCAACAAGCCGCACGTGTATCACATCGAACTGCTTATTTCCATTTGGGTAAGCTTGTTGAGGTCAATGATACCAATACGGTTTTTACTAATCCAGAACATAAACTGACAGAAAACTATATTACCGGTCGGTTTGGCTAACAGGAGGCAGGCAGAACAATGGAAATTGGACAGCATATTTCACAGAAGTATAACGAAGCACTCGAAACCCTTCGCAATCAGGTGCTTAAAATGGGCGGCGCGGTTGAATTGCAGGCTAGTAATGCGCTTAAAGCATTATTGGAACGCGACGATGAACTGGCGGAACTCGTGGCAACCTCCGATTACAAAATCAATAAAATGGAAGTGGAGATTGATGAGGAATGTGCCCAGATTATCGCGCGTAGGCAACCGGCGGCAGGCGATCTGCGTTTGCTATTGGCAACAGCAAAGTTGGTTACCGACCTGGAGCGTATTGGCGATGAAGCGGAAAAGATTGGGCGCTATGCCATCAAACTGGCGAAGAAGGATACTGTAATGGAAATGCATGCAGAGCTTTCTCACCTGGGAGAATTGGTTCTGGATATGCTCCATGGGTCTCTGGATTGTTTTGCCCGAATGGACGCTGATCAGGCAATGAATATCGTTAGCGAAGACGACAAAATCGATAAGGAATTTGATGCACTTTCGCGTCTACTGATAACCCATATGATGGAAGATCCACGAAATATTAAAAATGTGCTGCGCGTTATTTGGTGTGCAAGAGCCTTGGAACGTATGGGTGATCATGCGCAAAATATTTGTGAATATGTCATCTATCTGGTTAAAGGGAAAGATGTTCGCCATACTAGCCGTGAGCAGGTACGTGAAAGATACTTTGCTGCGGAAGAAAAATCGAAATAACGTAATTATCTAAACCGTGTTTTCAATACTTATAGTAGAAGATGATCGGGCGATCAGAGAAATGTTGGATGATTTTCTCGCATCAAAAAATTTCGCAGTAACGGCTGTGCCTACTGGAGATCAGGGACTCGAAGAACTGTATAGAACACCGGTCGATTTAATTTTGCTCGATTGGATGTTACCAGATACCAGCGGACCTTCTCTGATTAAAACAATCCGAAAGAATGAGGGATTAAAAAATACTCCAATCATTATGCTTACTGCAAAAGCTGAAGAAATCGATAAGATTGAAGGTTTAACTGTAGGCGCTGATGATTACATGACAAAACCGGTATCCTTGCAGGAGCTCAATGCCCGAATTCATGCGCTAATTAGACGTTCACAGGGGTTAAATGAGAAAAACGTCATCCAGAAAGGTGGTATTTCTCTCGATCCTGACAAAAATATTGTGACTATTGCGGGTAGCGAAGTAACGCTGGGAAAAACTGAATATCGATTGTTACATTTCCTGATGAAAGGCTCTGGACGTCTGTATACTCGAAGCCAGCTACTTGATCAGGTCTGGGGGCAAGGTACGTTTATCGAAGAACGTACTGTTGATGTCCATATCCTGCGGTTGCGCAAAATTTTAAAGCCCTATAATGTCGACAAGATGATACAAACTGTACGAGGTGCAGGATATAAATTCAATGTTGACGCATGAACAGCTATTGGGCGAAAGAGCTCTGGCGCATTGCTCTAGTCCTTTTCCTGGCCTTGCTCGGTGGGATGCTAAGTGGATTATGGCTAATAAGTATATGTGTTGTACTTATTGGCTATATTGCCTGGATATTACACAAGCTTCAGCAGTTGCATAACTGGTTGTCTACTGGGGGTAAAAGGCGAAATACGCCTGATAGCGATGGTATTTGGGAGGCTGTTGGTCACCAGATACAAAACATCCAGAACAAAAGTAATAGGCGCAAAACGCGCATGGCAAAATCACTGAAACGCTCCCGCGGGATTATAACCAGCTTGCCCTATGCCACTGTGATTCTCAATGAAAATAATGAGATTGATTGGGCAAATGAGACCGCAGAGCAATTGCTCAGAATTAGCAAGCGTAAGGATCAGGGGCAACGCATTGACAACTTGGTGCGGGTTCCGGAATTTACTAAAATATTAAGCAGCAAGGAAAGTAAAGAAATTGAAATGGATGCTCCGCGTGAAGGGCATGAAAAACTGGCTATTCAGCTGATTCCAGTCAAATCAGATCTAAAACTCTTGATCGCCCGGGATATCAGTGATCGAATCCACATCCAGGAAATGCGCAAGCACTTTATTGCCAACGCCTCCCATGAACTAAGCACTCCGCTTACCGTTATCAGAGGCTATTTAGAATTGATTACCATAGATGACCATCTTCCTGATCATCTGCAAAAGGCATCGAAAAATGCTTACGAACAATCAGCGAGAATGCAGAAAATCATTGAAGAACTGCTTCAACTCTCACGTCTCGAAAGATCGGATATGATTGAGCGGGGTAATATCGAGATTGATATGACATCACTCTTATCCAGCATCTGTGCGGAGGAAACAGCGTTGATTGTCCAACAAACCCACAGGTTTGAAACTGATTTAGACGAACATTTAACTCTCAAAGGATCTGAGGCGGAGATTTTCAGTTTATGTAGCAATTTAATTCACAATGCCATTCGCCACACACCACCCGGCACTTTGATAAAAGTACACTGGCGGACATCACCAGGTGATGAAGCTTGCCTAATAGTTGAAGATAATGGTCTTGGTATTGCGGCAGAAGATCTCCCGCACTTAACCGAACGTTTCTACCGGGCCGATAAAGGACGTTCTGATACCAAAGGTGGTACGGGGTTGGGGTTGGCCATCGTACAACACATTGTACAAAGGCATAATGGAAAACTGGATATAAGAAGCACCCTTGGAAAGGGAACTGTATTTAAGGTTTGTTTTCCTGCAGATAGAGTTGTTATTTCATGTGGAAAGTAGATAAGTATTTTCTTATTTTAACAAGAACTGCTTTTTAATGACTCCATTTTGTAAATGTGTACCTCTCGCGCTCAAGAAAGCCC
>JAZGGE010000098.1:0-10937 GCA_036480195.1 Methylococcales bacterium | reverse complement strand
TCCTAAGGCAATAGCATGCCTCGAATCATGAAATAGATCATTGCCGCCATCACGCCAGAAATAGGAACTGTTATCAGCCAGGCGGTAATTATCTTGAAAAACATTGAACGTTTGACTAGATTGCTTTTGACTTTCTTGCGCAATTCTTTTCTCTCTGTTTTTGTTAGCCCAGACCGTTTTCCCTGCTTTTTGATCGCCGCGACAATCCGAGCCTTTTCCTGCGCTGTGGCCCCTTCAAAATCAGCAATAAACGCATCCACCGTTTCCTGCTTCTGGCCGCGATGGTGACTTCTAATATCCTCCAACATTGTTGCATAGTTGGTCTTTAGGTATTCCCGCAAGAAACCGACACCAAACACGCCACCCACCGCAATATGAGTCGAACTCACCGGCAAACCCAACTGGGAAGCGATAATAACAGTGATAGAGGCCGCCATAGCAATACAAAATGCTCTCATTTGATCCAGTTCAGTGATTTCCGAGCCTACTGAACGAATCAACTTTGGCCCATATAAAGCCAGACCCACGGCGATGCCAATCGCCCCAATCATCATCACCCATATGGGGATTACTGCCTTACTCGCAACTCCACCACTCAGGAGTGTGTCATTTATTGCTGCCAGCGGTCCTACTGCATTGGCTACATCATTGGCGCCGTGAGCGAAACTTAACATGGCCGCAGCAAATATTAGAGGCACATTAAACAGGCGATTTATACTGGCCTTTTCATTCGGCAAACGATCCGCTGTCTTTGCAATAAGTGGGCGTAGCAACCAGTACGCAAGGGCTGCAACAGCCAGACCAACCCCCAAAGCAGTCAGTAAATCCGCTTTCCAGATTTTCTTCAACCCCTTCAGGATCATATACGTACTGCAGGCCCAGACCATCAATCCCACTAATATAGGAACCATTTTCTTGGCGGCAGCAATTAAATCTGACTGATACGTCACTGTGCGTTTAATCAGATAGAGAAAAAGAGCGGCAATACCGCCTCCCATCAAGGGCGAAATAATCCAACTGGCGGCAATTTTGCCCATGGTATCCCAATTCGCAATTCCAAAGCCGCCCGCCGCAATGCCTGCACCTAAAACGCCTCCGACTATTGAGTGCGTGGTCGAAACCGGCGCACCAAGGGTGGTTGCTATATTTAACCAGATTGCACCGGCCAGCAACGCCGCCATCATCAGCCAAATAAATGTATTACTATCCGGAATCAAACCCGGGTCAATAATGCTTTTCTTAATGGTACTGACGACCTCACCACCTGCGATCAATGCGCCTGAAGCTTCAAATATCGCCGCAATAATGACCGCGCCACCCATCGTTAAGGCTTTGGATCCTACCGCTGGCCCTACATTATTGGCAACATCATTGGCACCGATATTCATCGCCATATAGCCACCAATAACAGCAGCTATAATAAGCATGAAACCGCCATTCAGCTCAAGATTGGTTACCGCAAAAAGAGCAATGGCAACAAGAAATGAAATAGCTACCATGATGCGCAGAACATCTGAACGCTTAGGCAAAGTCATCGGCATAGAAAAATCCCCATTGTTATTAAGTGGTATTATTGTAATTATTTTAGTATCTATTCAGATATTTTAAACCTGAATCCATAAATTCATGGTTAGATAGTTACTTTTATTTGAAACAACTCGAGAATCAACCTCCCGCGACCGGTGGCCAAACAGCTAATGTATCCCCCTCCTTCAACACCAACTGGTTACGTTTTTCCGGTTCGATAAAAACACCATTAACCAGAACCAAATGCGCACGGTCATGAGAGATAGCAAACTGGTCTATGACTTTCTCGGGCGTCGTCGCTTTGGAAACTTCCAGCTCAACAGCATGATTTTGAGCCTCTGGAGGAAGCTTTTCACCCAACGAGGCAAAAAGCTTAAAGGTGATTTTCATCCTGGAATTTTTCGACTAGGAGGCTGTCCGAGAATAGAAGCCGTAACGAGGGAAATCCAATTTGAGTCAGATTTTTCGATCATTTGAGGCGAATAGCGGGCTATTTAACGAAAAAAATCGGGAAATCTGGCCAAAATAGGCTTTTCCGCAGTCGGTTCTCAATTCTCGAACAACCTCCTAATTTTATATCATTTAATCCCAATCAGTTGGGTATTCGCAAGGTAAGCTTCCATAATACGAGTAGGATCATTTATGAGCTTAGCCTTCCAGTCGCCCAACTTGACCTTACTCTGAATCAATCCGCGCAATACTCCCACATGTTGCGTCAAGCCAATGCTAGTTGCACCCACCAGGGAATCTCCCTGAAATTGAAGATTCATATATTTAAATCGTTGCGAATTTAAAAGTACAGCTTCTTCACCCCCTTCAACGCCCATCCATAGCCCAAAGGAACTGGAAATGAGTCCTAAAGTATCCAATACATTCATATTGATGCTTCCCTGGTGTAACGCTTCGGTAAGCCCTGACATATTATGGCCTGCCAACTTTCCATGATCAACGGCAGTTGGTTGAATGGCCTGCACGGAATAATCACCGGTAGAAAAATCCAATCCCTGGGCAACATCACCTGCTGCATAAATATCCGGAAAATTAGTCTGCATATTCCGATTAATTAAAACCCCTTGCTCTGTTTTAATTCCACTGCCTTCAAGAAAACTGATATTCGCTTTGACGCCTGTTGCAGTAACCACCAAGTCAGCGGTAATAACCTGGCTATTATCCAGAATGACATTAAGAGGTGATTGACAGCCATCAGTACCCTGGCTTTCAGAGTCCTGTTCGATCTTTTCCACTCGGGTTGATGTAAATACTCTAATACCTTTCTGTATACACCATTGTTTAATGAGGTTTCCTGCCTTGTCATCCATCATCCGCGGAACCATTCGATTCTCCATTTCCACAACGGTCAACTCTGCTCCACTCTTGGCAAGAGCTTCCAAAATAATGCAACCGATAAACCCAGCCCCCATTAACACCACCTTCGCACCAGGTTTTGCAAGTGCAATGATATTTCGGGCATTGTCCAAAGTCCAACAAGGCAGCACACCAGGCAAATCAACTCCTTCGACAGGCGGCGACGCCGGATGAGCGCCAGTGGCGATCAAAAGTTTGTCATAGATAAGGGTGTTACCGTTATTCAATGTCAAGATATGCTGATCGGGTTTTATTCTTATGACCCGACTTGAACTCATTTCAATGCGCTGATCTTTGAAATGGTTTTCCGACTTACGCAAGTAAGTTCCCTGCTCCGGGATCTTCTTGACCAAATAATACGGCAAGGCCATACGGGAATACGGCGGCTCTGGCTCATCTCCAATAAGGGTGATTTTCGAATCGGGGTCGAGCTTTCGCAGGGTTTCCGCTGCAATGACCCCGGCGGGACCCGCACCAATAATGACGTATTTCATGTCCCGTATCCCGATCAGAGACCTAACCGGGCAAGGGTATCCGCAGTCGGCACACCATCTGAAGTCCAACCCCTCAGCTGATAATATTCCGGTAGCATTTTACCCAGCTCATTGACTTTGCCTTTGGCCGGACCAGTTTTGGCAGCGTCTTTAAGAAGACGTTGCGGCAAGGTATCGTCTTTCGCAGTAATACCGGCATCAAGATTAAACTGACGCTCCATATTCCAGATGCGTTCCCCGGTTTCCAATAGGTTTTCTGCTGTCCATTCGCCTTCGCAGGCCGCTGCAATTTGTGGTGCAATATCGTCCATAGTCCAGGCATTGGTAGTAAAAACACAGATCCCGGCAGAATCCACTGCAGCAGTTGCATCCTGAAATGCCTTGACCAACGCAGGTTTGCCATCAGTCACCAAAGGATCGGTTTTTTCTGGAATTCCCAAAACTTCGGAAGCAATGGTATAACCTCGCAAATGACAAGCGCCCCTGTTAGAGGTTGCATAGGTCAGCCCCATACCTTGTACCCCTCGCGGGTCGTAGGCTGGAAACTCCTGCCCCTTCACCGTCATGGAAAGTTCGGGATGCCCGTATTTCTCACATAGACGCTTTGATCCCATCCCCAACTCCTTACCGAAACCTTCACCTTTGGCTGTCAACTCCACCATTTTCACCAGCGCTTCTGACGAGCCGAATTTTAATTCAACACCACCGGTCTGATCCTGGGTGATCACCCCCATTTCGTAGAGTTCCATCGCAGCGGCCAATGTTGAACCGAATGAGATCGGATCGAATCCATCTTCATTGCATATAAAATTGGCGTAAGTCAGCGCATCCAGATCATCGACACCAACATCAGAACCTAAAGCCCAGGCCGCTTCATACTCCAAACCACCCGACGCACCCCAGTATTTCGGCTTGTGATCAATGGTAAAATGTCCCTGATCAACTGTGGATATTCGACCACAGGCGATAGTACAACCAAAACAGGCGGCATTGGTTACCAGATTGGGTCTACCATCGGTTTTGCGAGGCTCATGCATCGCTTCTCCGGAGATTTTGGAAGCCCCTTCAAACTGGACTTCTTGCATATTTCGTGTCGGCATCGCGCCAACTTCATTCATAATATTCATCAAGACCTGGGTTCCATAAGTAGGCAAGCCCTCCCCGGTAACCTCATTTTCTGCCAGAATCTGTTTTCCCACTTCTGTCGCCTTCATAAACGCAACGGGATCCTTCAGATTGCCAACACCACGCGTTCCACGCACGGCAACGGCCTTCAAATTTTTTGATGCCATAACGGTTCCAACACCAGAACGACCCGCAGCGCGATGCAAATCATTAATGACACCCGCGAACAAACAGCCTTTTTCAGCAGCCCGGCCAATGGCAGAAATTCTAAGTAGCGGATCTTGATGTTTTTGATGTAACAATTCATCAGTCTCCCATACCGATTTACCCCACAAATCATCGGCGGGGATCAGTTCCGCCTTTTCGTTTTCCAGATAAAGATAAACTGGATTGGCGGATTTCCCTTCAAAGATAATCATGTCCCAACCCGCGTTCTTGATTTCCGCACCGATAAATCCACCGGAATTGGAACAGGCAACAATGCCGGTAAGCGGACTTTTAGTAATGACAGAATATCGGCCTCCGGTAGATGCCATGGTTCCTGTTAAAGGCCCCGTCGCCATGATTAATCTGTTTTCCGGAGCAAGAGGGTCAACTTTCGGGTCAATTTCTTCGACTAAATACTTGGTCGCCAGCCCCCGCTGACCGAGATATTGTTGCGCCCAATTCATATTCAACGGCTCTTTTTCGCAAGTTCCGACAGTAAGATTTACCCTTAATACATTTTGTGTCCAGGCCATTGTCGCGTCTCCTGTTATTGAGCTGTTTGTGGAGGTAATGATTTTTCCGCATACGAGCGCATGCGGCTGAATCCTGTCTGCTCAGCATCGATAAAGGTAATTGCATCAGTAGGGCAGGCTTTAGCACAAGCCGGATCGCCTCCGCAGAGATCGCATTTGATGACCTTGCCCGAATCCGCATTGTAATTGACAGTACCGAAAGGACAGGCAATTGTACATACCTTGCATCCAACACAAATGTCGTTGATGATGTCCTTCGACCCGGTATCAGCGTTGAAAGTGATTGCATCAACGGGACAAGCCTGCAAACACCAAGCCTCGGAACACTGGGTACAGGTATACGGCGCAAAACGGCCTTCATCATGAAAGGTAAAGACTTTTATTCTGGATTTCGAAGGGTTGAAAACCCCTTCATTTTCGTAAGAGCAGGCCATCTCGCATTGCAGGCAGCCAGTACATTTTTCCGGCTCGATGTGTAGGGATTTTAGCATTCAAAGCTCTCCTCTATATTAAATTTTCTTCTTGATTTTCAACAATCAATCCTTTTAAATACTGATAGATCAAACGTGACGAGCGCGGTGGTTTTCCCTGCGACGTCTCCCGCTCGGCACTACGGACCAACTGACGAAGCTGCTGTCGATCCGTTTCGGGATAACGTTCAATCAATTCCGCCAATGCTCCATCACCTTCCGACACCAGGCGATCCCGCCACTGTTCCAACTGATGATGTTCTCTGGTCGCATGAATGGATCGACTCCGGAGACGATCCAACCCTTCCTGGATCGGCTCCATATCAACGTCCCGAAGCAATCCACCCAGAAACTTCAATTGCCGCTTGCGAGCTCCTCTCTTGGTAATGGAGCGGGTAAGAATCACTTCCTCATGTAATCGCTCAGGTAGCGGCAATGTAGTCAATTGATCCGCCGAAAGCTCAACCAGTTCCCGGCCCAAATCGACTAGATCATGACATTCCCTTTTACGCTGAGATTTACTGGGAGGTTCCTGATAGTCTTCTTCAATCTGGCTCAAAACTAAACCATTTTAACCAGAAAAACGACAAACAGTATGACTACAAAAATCGGAATCAAAAAGCCCTTCCAGTCTTTGTCCGCATTCTGACTCTGTTGCAATGCCCCTTTGATTCCTGGCCCCCACCAGAAAAGCACCAAAATAATAACCCCGGCGGCTAAAATCGTTTCTAAGGTCGAAGGTTGTTCCATTGCTCTACCTCTCGTATTTTTGGGTAAAATAGTCACTCACTCTAAAAACTGGATAGCTAATGCCAGACAAATCAAAAGATTTCACTGCTCGAACCGGAAAATTCATGGTATTCGCCACCTGGATACTGTTGCTCGGTATTTTAACGTATCTTTTCAACAATTATCTTGAGAAACAAAATAATCCCAATACAACCCTGAACACCGAAACCGGGGCTAACGGGATAGCTGAAGTGGTATTACAACGTAACCGTTATGGCCACTACGTTGCAAAGGGTGCCATCAACGGACAAAGCGTTACATTTTTACTCGATACCGGTGCAACCATCGTCAGCATACCCCAAACTATCGCCGGGAATCTAGGTCTTCGAAAAGGCGCCCCAATGACCGCTTCTACTGCCAACGGTTCGATAACGGTTTACGCCACGAGATTGGATAGTATATCCTTGGGATCCATTGGATTTAATAATATCCGCGCCCATATTAATCCTCACATGGGTAGTCGGGAAATCTTGCTGGGAATGAATTTTATGAAGAATCTGGAAATGATCCAACGGGGTGACCAACTGATTTTAAGACAATACCCCAATACGAATTATCAGGGGATGACAAAAAAGTGACTAACCCCCATAATGCCGATCTTTTTCGCCAAGTAAAGGAACATGTGGTTTAAAAATCTTAGCCTTTATCGTTTTACCGAAGACATCCCTTTTTCTGAAACACAACTACAAGAAAAACTGGATAGTTTTCGCTTTCGCCCCTGTGGTAGCCTGGAACTCTTCAGCTATGGCTGGACGGCACCGCTACCGGGCCAGGATGATCTCCTGGTTCACAATAATAACGGTTTCTGGATGATCTGTGCCCGTAAAGAGGAGAAGATACTCCCCGCCACGGTCATCAACGAATTTCTACAGGAACGGGTTGGCGATATCGAAGACCGCGAATTGCGAAAAGTCAGGAAGAAAGAAAAGGATTCAATTCGTGATGAAATTATCCATGACCTCTTACCCAAAGCTTTCAGTTATAGCCGACGGACATACGCCTATATTGATAGTAAGGGAAAATGGCTGATCGTTGACGCATCCAGCAACAAAAAAAGTGATGACTTGGTCAGCTATCTGAGAAAATCGCTTGATGCCCTTCCCGTCATCCCACCTGTAGTGAATACCAGTCCTACAGCAATGATGACCCAATGGCTAACGGAAAACCAACCAGCCGCCCAGGGCATCATCCTCGAAAACGAATGCGAGTTGCGCTCACCGGAAGAAGATGGTGGCATCGTTCGTTGCAAACGGCAAGATCTGTTTTCCCCAGAGATTGAAAGCCATCTTAAAGCTGGGAAAGAAGTTATCAAGCTCGCACTGACCTGGAATGACCGACTATCCTTCGTCATTGACGAGCATCTTAGTATTAAGCGCCTTCGCTTTTTGGATCTTATTCAAGAGGAAGCAGCAGATATTGAGACCGATAGTGACGCGGATCGTTTTGATGCCGATTTTGCGATCATGTCTCTTGAACTCGCACGGTTTCTCCCCAAATTTTTCGAGCTTTTTGATGGTGAAGACATTCGAAGCCACTCTTCACCGAAAATTTCGGTATCGAATGGCTAAAAGGCTGTCCGAGAATAGTTTTTGTTTCCAATGAGAGTCTTGTTTGGTGTTCTTGTTAGTGTGGTTGTGCTGTTTAACAGCACAACCACACTGGCGGAAATATTCCCGCTCCCATCCGATGGCGTAGATATAGTTGGAGAAAATGGTTACACGCTTGCTAATCAAAAAGATACCTTGCTGGATATTGCGCGCCACAACGGTATTGGCCAAAAAGAGATTCTTCTCGCCAATCCTGGTGTAGACCGCTGGATTCCAGGCGCTAACACCCAAGTCCTCTTACCCAAACGTTACATTCTTCCGGATACTCCCAGAGAAGGGATTGTCTTAAATATTCCGGAGATGCGGATGTATTTCTATCCGCCGCGTGAGGATGAGCGCGATAGGCAAGTAGTTATCACTCATCCAATTAGCATCGGTCGCATGGATTGGACAACCCCTCTCGGCGTTACCAAGGTGATTCAGAAGACTATAGACCCTTCATGGCGACCGCCGAAATCTATAAAAAAGGAACACGCCGAAGAAGGTGAAATACTGCCTGATGTCGTCCCCCCAGGCCCTGACAACCCATTGGGCCGTTATGCCATGCGCCTTGGGGTTCCTGGCTACCTTATCCATAGCACCAACAAGCCTTTTGGCGTCGGCATGCGAGTCACCCATGGCTGTGTACGTATGTATCCGGAAGATATCGAAAAGCTTTTTCCTACCGTCAAATTGGGCACCGCCGTCCATATCGTCAACCAGCCGGTTAAAGTCAGTCGCCAGGGAGAAAAAATATACATTGAAGTTCACCCTCCATTGGAGGAAGAAGATCTAAGTTATATGAAAGCGTTGAATCTGGCTTTGGACTTGATCGATAAAAAAAGCGGCCAGCGTTCCCCGTTGATTAATGGATATGCGCTTAGAACAGCATTAAAAGAGCATAGCGGTATTGCGATTCTTATATCTAAAATGAGTCGTCCGAAGGAACTGGACTTTATTGGCCCGCCACCCCATTCGATTGGTAGGAAAGAGAGGCAAAACGACAAACCGTTGCAAATTTTATCCTTAATGAAGCGTCCCCGCTTGTTCGGGTATCGGCTGCTTGATTGACAACTCCGGCATAAAAACTTTTTGCGGTGAATGCTCGAAAATACTCGTCAACACCTCACTCTGACCATTGGCAATTAATGTCATAGCAACATGAGGTGCGGTAAGCACAGTAGCTTGTTGCTCCGCCTGTGGCAAATTCCGTATAAGGTCGATGACTTCTTCAACTTGGCCATTTTGAACCAACCCAAAAACGGCATACGGTGCGGCAAGAATATTTGCACGTTGTTCCGGTTTGGAAAAACTCTGAACAAGCGAAAGAAGAGAAACAATTTGATCACCCATCAAATTATCTGCAAGACCGTAGACTGTGTTAGATGCCGAGAGCACAGCAAACTGCTGCGCTTGACGTAAACCCTGGATGAGGGAAAAAACCTCATTAATCTTTCCATTTTTGGCCAGTCCAAAAACCGCTTCCGGAGTTGAAAGTACCTTTACTTGTTGTTCTTTCAGTGGCAAATTCGAAACCAAGGTTAGAATATCACCCGCCATGCCGTTTTCCGTTAAAATCCAAACAACCTCGGGTGCGGAGAGAATAGTGACCTGTTGTTCCGCGTGTGGTAAATCCTGGATGAAAGACATCACTGCCTCACCTTTGTTACGTTTAGCCAATCTAAAAACTGCATCAGGGGTGGTGAGAACCTCAACGAGAATTCCACGTGTTTCTGAAGTCCCGTTGGCAAAAGCTTCAAGAACTGCGAGAGCGATGTCCGTATCCGCGAGGAACTTAATCAGGGCTTTCGGGTCATTTACGATCCCACGAAAGTACTCTATGTCTTCGGGCGTTACGGCAACGCCTCCGAAATAGTCCGAAATTCTCTGATTATGTGCCATTGAAAAGTCCTCTTGTTTGTTGTTCTTACATCACATTTGTCAAAACAGTTATATTAATTCCAATGAAAAGTAGAACACAAAAGAGTCTACAGTGTATGCCAACTTTTCACATTTCCAATCCAAACAGCGGAAACCGATAGTGATCTCCGCTGTTTTTGAAGGCATCAATTTTATTAGCCTACAACAGGATTTGCTATATCACTGATCCAGTTATCGTTAGACTGGTGCCCAAATTTGTTGTTACTGATAAATTGGCTACCATTGCCATTCAAGGCATTAGTATAATCCGCTTGGTTCAGGGAATTGCCCTGTACCGTTGGAGCACTAACAGCACCGACGATGGTAGTCACTTTGTTATATAGCTGGGGTGACAGAACATTGAAGCCACCGAAACCAGCCCACATATCATACTGACCGCCGGTTACTTCCGCCATAGCGTCACGATCCATTTCTTTGTCTGTTGCCAAATCTATTACTGATAAAGTTGTCATTTTCATGTCTCCTAAGTGTAGTTTATAAATAATAAAAAGTGATCTTTTCCGATTAGGTCTAACGAACACTTTAGTCTCACTCAGGATATTGCAGCCTCCATGCCAAGCCCCATTTATTGGGCTGAATATTTACACAACTACTTGTATTGATAGATCTTATAATGCTAAAAAACGGATATCTCTCACAGCAGATATTCGATGAGCACGATATATAGTTTGTTTAAAAGCGACAGTTAACAGGATTTCTGTTTCAACCCAAAGAACATGACTCCTTGGGTAGCCAAATGAAGGTTGGGTTGAGAACCGACAACGCCATATCCGATGATCAGATGTTAATTATTGGGCGTTCCACTCTTTGCCCATCTACCCAATCATTTTTCGTCATAGGCAGAAACCGGTGGGCAGGAACAAACCAAATTCCGATCACCATAAACATTATCAATCCGGG
>JAZGGE010000097.1:0-28591 GCA_036480195.1 Methylococcales bacterium | reverse complement strand
ACTGGATCAGAGGGAGTAAATCTAGGTCAAGTTTTTTCTCGATGATAATTCGGATAATCCCAATGGCTGCACGCCGTAGGGCGTAGGGATCTTTGTCACCAGAGGGGATTAATCCGGCGCTGAATATTCCTGACAAAGTATCGAGCTTTTCAGCTAATGAAAGGATCAAGCCGGTTTGACTACCTGGCAATGCGCCCCCGGCTTGTTTCGGAAAATATTGTTCCTCAATGGCTACTGCTACCTCCTCCGGTTCACCATCTGCAAGGGCATAATAATGGCCCATGAGTCCTTGAAGGCTGGGGAATTCACCAACCATTTCCGTCAACAAATCAGCTTTCGCCAGTATAGCCGCTTGTTTGGCGGACGCGGGATCAATGGACAGGGCTTCAGCAATTTTTTGGGTTAATGCTTCAACTCGCTTGGTTTTTTCAGCCAGAGTACCCAGTTTTTTCTGAAAAACGACATGGCTCAGAGAAACAATACGGCTTTCCAGCGAGTTTTTTCTATCTTGAGCCCAAAAGAATTCAGCATCACTCAGACGAGGTAAAATAACACGTTCGTTGCCACGCACTACTGCGGCAGGATTTTTACTTTCAATATTACTGATGGTGATAAAAAAAGGCAGTAAATTACCGTGACTATCCTTAACTGGAAAGTACTTCTGATTCGTTTGCATCGTTACAATTAGCACTTCTGATGGTAACGTCAGAAAACGCTGATCAAATTTGCCGATGACCGGCACAGGCCACTCCACCAGCGCGGTAACCTCCTCCAGCAACGCGTCTTCAATATGGGCAATTCCCCCAACACTTTCAGCTATTTCGGTAGCCTGTTGTTTGATCTTTGCCCGTCGTTCTTCAAAATCAGCGACAACTTTACCTAGAGAATACAACGTGGAAGCATAATCCGAGGGTGACTCAATCTCGATTGCGTCGGGCCTATGAAAGCGATGACCATAGGTGATATTGCTCGATTTAACACCCATTATTTCCATGCTTACTATCTGGTTACCCAAGAGCAGTACGGCCCAATGAACCGGTCTTGCAAATTCAGCGCTACCGTCACCCCAGCGCATTCGCTTTGCGATGGGTAATGCAGAGAGACTTTCCTGAATGATTTCCGGTAACAGATCGGCGGCGGTGGCTCCGGTAACTTCTTGTTTAAAACTTAACCATTCGCCTTTTTCTGTTTTCAATGTGCCAAGTTGATCTACCATGACACCACAACTGGCCGCGAAACCGGCTGCTGCTTTTGTCGCAACGCCATCATTTCCGAATGCGGCTTTTAATGCAGGACCGCGTTTTTCTACGACGGTATCGGGTTGAGACATTACCAGGTTTTCGATTTGAACAGCCAACCGGCGCGGAGTAGCGAAAGAATTTACGTCGCCATGGCCAAGTCCCATTTTTTCCAATCGGTAGATCAGATTTTGCTCAAAAGCACGACTCAACGTCAACAGAGATTTTGGTGGTAGCTCTTCGGTTCCCAATTCGAAAAGAAGCTCGCAGGTATCACTCATTGGCAGAGTCTCCTTGCTGTAAAAGTGGGAAACCTAAATCTTCGCGGCGTTGAAAATAAGTTTCCGCTACGGCTTTGGCCATTCCCCTGACACGCAATATAAAGCGTTGCCTCTCAGTAACGGAAATAGCACGCCGGGCATCAAGCAGGTTAAATGCATGGGATGCTTTAAGTACCATTTCATAGGCGGGAAGCGGGAGTCCTTCAGCAATCAATTTCCGACTCTCATTCTCACAGTTATCAAAGATGCTGAACATCCAGTCTACATTGGCATGGTCAAAATTAAACGCGGACATTTCCACTTCATTCTGATGAAAAACATCACCATAGGTGACAGAACCCTGAGGACTATGAGTCCAAATTAAATCGTAAATACTTTCAACCCCCTGAAGATACATTGCTATGCGCTCCAGACCGTAAGTAATTTCGCCAGTAACTGGCTTGCAATCCAACCCTCCCACCTGTTGAAAATAAGTGAATTGAGTCACTTCCATACCGTTAAGCCACACTTCCCAGCCCAGTCCCCATGCGCCCAGGGTAGGCGACTCCCAATTATCTTCGACAAAACGAATGTCATGCTCCAACAAATCAATACCAAGAAACCGCAGTGAATCCAGATACAGATCCTGAATATTGTCTGGAGACGGTTTGAGAATCACTTGATACTGGTAATAGTGTTGAAGTCGGTTCGGATTTTCTCCATAGCGGCCATCGGTCGGGCGACGTGAAGGCTGCACGTAAGCGGTACTCCAGGGCTCAGGCCCGATAGCGCGAAGAAAGGTAGCAGGATGAAATGTACCCGCACCAACTTCCATGTCGAGGGGTTGGAGTAGTACACAGCCCTGTTCTGACCAATAGTGCTGAAGAGACTGTACAAGTCCTTGAAAGGTAGAAGAGGTTGAGTTTGAAAGTGCTACGTTAGACACTGCAATCCTTAATGGTATATAAACGCATAATTCTAACCCGAAAAGAGAGACGTATGTCAGCAAAGATCTTTGCTCTGGTCTGCAGTAGGCCCTCAATTTTCGGACAACCTTCTAGTAAGGTGTGACTAAAAATGAAGTAAATACAAAATGTCATCTATTTTTACCATGAAGAGCATGAAGGACTTGAAGAGAGTACACTCTGTTTTCAGAGATTACCTTCAGCGGTCTTCTCTTCATTATCTTCATGCCCTTCATGGTTATAAATACAATTCCTACAATGTCGCAATAGACATTTCAGGTTCGAAGAATACATAATTTTTCTTCTAACTGACTTCATTTTTAATCGCATTCCCTTCTAGACTGTCTGAAAGTATTAAGTCCTACTACGCTATAATGGCTAGATCTTCTGTTATCACTAGACCATATTCATGCAAACTCCACGAAAAGCCGTTGCCTTAATCTCGGGTGGCCTCGATTCTTTATTAGCGGCCAAAGTTGTAATGGAACAAGGCATCCATGTCGAAGGCATCAATTTTTATACCGGTTTTTGCGTGGAAGGCCATACTCACGCGATCCGCAAGAAAGATAAAGCTAAAGCAAAACGTAACAACGCCTTATGGGTTGCAGAACAATTAGGAATTAAACTGCATATCATTGATATCATAGAAGAATACAAGGATGTCGTAATCAACCCCAAACATGGCTATGGCGCTAATTTAAACCCCTGTCTTGATTGCAAAATCTTTATGGTGTCCAAAGCTAAGCAATGGAATGCCGAGAATGGTTTTGATTTTATCATTACTGGTGAAGTCATTGGTCAGCGCCCTATGTCTCAACGCAAAGAAACGATGCCAGTGGTGGCGCGGGAGTCTGGTGCTGATGGCTTACTACTAAGACCTCTGTGCGCGAAAAACTTACCCCCCACCCTGCCGGAACAGGAAGGTTGGATTGATCGGGAAGCTCTCCATGACTTCAGTGGCAGAACCCGAAAACCGCAAATGGCATTGGCAGAAAAGTTTGGCTTCGAGGATTATGCCCAACCTGCGGGAGGCTGTTGCTTTTTGACAGACGCCAATTATTCCGACAAGTTGGCTGATTTATGGAAGGCTCGTAACAGTCGAGAATACAGCCTGGATGACATCATGTTGCTGAAAATTGGACGACATATTCGGCCACGGCCTCATTTCAAGATGATTGTTGCCCGAGAAGAAGGTGAGACCAACTTTCTAAAAGGTTATCGCAAAGCCTTCATCCATATGAACACAGTCAGCCACAATGGGCCATTGACTTTGCTCGATGGAAATCCCACAGATGAAGATATAAATCTTGCTGCTCGAATCACTGCCCGCTACAGCCAAGGTCGTGATGTAGAAAAAGTAGAAGTGAAAATTGTCCGTGACGGTCAGGAAGAACTATTGAATGTAAAGCCAATACCCGCTCATGAAATACCTAATGAATGGATGGTATGAAGAAAGAGATTTTGAATGCTCGCCGACTGCTTTGCCCTATGCCAGTAATTCGAGTTCAAGACAAAGTGAAATCACTCCATGCAGGAGACGAGTTGGAAGTATTTTGCACCGATCCCGGTGTATTAAGCGACATACCGGCGTGGTGCCGTATAAACGGTCATCAAGTAATTGAGACGACCAGTGACAACGGCGAATACATCATCACCCTCAAAGTCGGAAACTAAGCTTTCCCGTTCACGGGCGAAGAAACGAGTCACGCTCGTCGCTGCCCTGGTAAATCTAGTGTTGGCTACAGGCAAAGTCACTGTTGGTATCATTGGTCAATCTCAATCTTTAGTTGCCGACGGGATACATTCTTTTTCCGATTTACTTACCGATCTTTTCGCTTTGGTGGTCATAAAGTATTCCGGCCAAGGCGCGGACAAAGACCATCCCTATGGGCACGAACGTTTTGAAACTGTGGCGACAGTTATTCTCGGAATTTTCCTTATTGTGGTCGCAGTAGGAATTATATGGGATGGAGTTCATCAGCTGGCAGATCCCACATTACTAAAATCACCGGGGTATCTGGCTCTAATGGCTGCTGCTGTATCGATAGTCAGTAACGAACTGCTTTTTCACTATACCCGGACCGTTGCTCGTAACACCCGGTCGAAATTGCTAGAGGCGAACGCCTGGCATCATCGAACTGACGCCATATCTTCGGTCATTGTTGTGGGGGGCGTCGCCGGTACAATGATGGGATATTTCTTTCTTGATTCAGCTGCGGCAGCTATCGTCGGCTTGTTTATTGCTAAAATTGGTTTTGACTTAGTACTGGAAAGTACCCGTGAATTGGTCGACACTTCACTGCCTGAACTCCGGGTAAACGAGTTAAGTCACGCCATATTATCTACAGGTGGAGTCGAAGGATTGCACTTACTCCGTACCCGCCATATGGGGGGGAATGCGCTGATTGACGTTCACATTCTTGTTAACCCAGAAATCACGGTTTCCGAAGGGCATGTTATCGCTGACGCCGTCCGCGACACGCTTGTGGAAGACTTCGAAGAAGTCAGCGAGGTTCTCGTTCACGTCGATAGCGAAGATGATAAGGATAAACCGACCGGTAATGGTTTACTTTTACGCCAAGATCTACTGGCGGAAGTCGAAAAATACTGGCAAGATGTAGAGGTTGCCAGGGATATCAGTAAAATCTATCTTCATTATCAGAAAGGAAAAGTCGAATTGGAAGTATTTTTACCCTGGTCCTTGCTTGAAGACCGATCGATAACAGCGATACAAGTCGAGCAGTACTTATCCTCGGTTAAAGATAGAATAGAATGTGTTTCCGATGTAAAAGTATGTTTTATTGGAAATAATGAGACTGAATGACGCCCCATAACGGTGCAGACGCACCGTTATGGGGCGTAGTACTGGCGTACCAACTTTTCTTGAGGCTATCGCATTTGAAACCGTACCACCGCAATAGTGGCGCGGTTTTTGCGTTCAATAACATTTGAAAATAACAACAGTGGAGGCTTTAATGTCAGCAGAAAATGTTCTTAAGATGATCCAGGATAAAGAAGTTCAATTCGTGGATTTCCGATTTTCCGATACACTCGGCAAAGAGCAGCACGTTACCGTGCCCGCCCATACTATCGACGAGGATTTATTTGAAGACGGCAAAATGTTCGATGGTTCTTCAATTGCCGGATGGAAGGGGATCAATGAATCAGACATGATTCTCATGCCCGATTCAGAAACAGCAATTCTTGACCCGTTCTTCGATGATACCACCTTGATTCTTCGCTGCGACATTGTGGAGCCAACCACCATGCAGGGTTATATTCGTGACCCGCGGTCGACCGCCAAACGGGCCGAAGCTTACATGAAGTCAACCGGAATAGCGGATACTGCTTATTTTGGCCCTGAGAATGAATTTTTTGTTTTTGATGATGTGCGCTGGGCTGCCGATATGGCTGGTACTTTTTATAAGATAGATTCAGAAGAATCCCACTGGAACTCAGAAAAAGTCTATGAAGACGGTAATATCGGTCACCGCCCAGGCGTAAAAGGCGGTTATTTCCCGGTGCCCCCGGTTGATTCTCTCCAGGATTTGCGTTCCGCCATGTGTCTGACTATGGAAGATATGGGGGTGGAAACAGAGGTACATCACCATGAGGTTGCCACTGCAGGCCAATGTGAAATAGGGACAAAGTTCGATACCCTGGTTAGTAAATCTGACCAAGTTTTAATCATGAAATATGTAGTCGCCAATGTTGCTCATGCTTATGGTAAAACAGCGACTTTTATGCCAAAACCATTGGTAGGTGACAACGGCAACGGTATGCATGTGCACCAATCCCTTGCAAAAGGCGGCAATAATATATTTTCTGGTGATGAGGTTGGTGGAATTTCAGAAACTGCACTTCATTATATTGGTGGGCTAATTAAACATGCCCGAGCCATCAATGCGTTTGCCAACGCATCCACAAATAGTTATAAACGTCTCGTCCCAGGGTTTGAGGCACCCGTATTGCTGGCCTATTCAGCCCGCAACCGGTCCGCATCCATCCGTATTCCCTATATCTCTAACCCTAAGGGACGTCGCATTGAATTGCGCTTCCCAGACTCTACCGCTAACCCATACCTGGCTTTTGCAGCTATGCTCATGGCAGGACTGGACGGCATTCAAAATAAAATTCACCCAGGAGACCCGCTCGACAAAGATCTCTATGATTTACCGCCGGAAGAAGAAAAAGGAATTCCGACAGTTTGTCACTCCTTAGATCAGGCTTTAGACTGCCTGGATCAAGACCGGGGTTTTCTAAAAGTTGGCGATGTCTTCTCGGATGATCTGATAGATGCTTATATCGAACTGAAAATGGAGGAAGTCACGCGACTCCGTATGAGTACTCATCCTGTTGAGTTTGATATGTATTACAGTCTCTAATACCTGGATCCGTGAGTCCATGTAGTAGATAAAAACGTTAACGGGTCAGCCTGGCTTGGCCATATTATGTTAGAGCTAACGATAAGCTAAATAATTACGAAAGGTGAAGTAAAAAAGCGCCCCTTTACCGGGGCGTTTTTTTCAGAAACTATCGGAATCTAGAAAAACGCACCACAATGCAGCATGTTGTGTGTTTTCTCTACGACGTAGATGGCTCTTGTCGTTGAAAAGTCGGCCTGAATCTTCCATCTGGTGTCAATTTTGCATTCAGTTTAGGTCATGGTAATTCAGAATGGTCACGTTGATTGTTGTCGGCTCCTCGACTATCTCACTGACGCAGTATTATTATTTAATTCTAAATTTGAATTAATTTACATAAACTCATCAGGAGAAAGCATGTTGGCGGGTAGCGCCCGCAAATTAGTGGGGATTCGAGCCCAAACTTTATTGCAAAATGAAAAGAAACCCATCGAATCTTGTTTAAAACGCTGCCTGGATGCAGGGACTTCGATCACTGAACGAAATTTAGTAATTCAATTGCAGGAAGGATCACTAACTGTTGATTTTTATGCCTCCCCGCTTTTGGAAGATTCCCATTGCCCGGCAGTTTTAGTGGAAATGCAAAAGATTGACCGACATTTGCGTATCAGTCGGGACGAGCAGTTACAATCTCAGCAACATAGCGTCAGATTATTGGTTCGGGGGTTGGCGCATGAGATTAAAAATCCCCTTGGTGGTATACGAGGTGCAGCTCAATTACTAGAGAAAGAACTTTCTGATGGCGATTTAAATGAGTATACCCAGGTCATCATCAATGAATCAGATCGTCTTAAATCATTGGTCGATCGTATGCTTGGGCCAAATAAACCGTCCCAGAAAAGCCTATTGAATATTCATCACGTTTTAGAACGGGTAAGACAGTTAGTTGAAGTTGAGAAGATTACCGATGTCGCCATCAAATGTGACTATGATCCTAGTATTCCGGAAGTCTTCTGCGACAAAGACCAGTTGATCCAAGCTGTTTTAAATGTTGTGCGAAATGCAATGCAAGCGGTAAATAAGCAAGGTAAAATCACCTTGTACACCCGGGTCGTCAGGAACATGACGCTCGGCAGCCAGTGTTACAGAATTGCAGCGAGGATAGACGTTATTGACAATGGTTCAGGAATAGATCCAGATATGATGGAAAGTGTCTTTTATCCGATGGTGACAAGCCGACCTGATGGATCGGGCTTGGGTTTATCCATAGCACAATCATTAATCAGTCAAAATGGGGGCATGATTCAATGCACCAGCATGCCGGGTAACACCGTTTTTTCTATTTTCTTACCTCTGGATACCAGAAATGGCTCAGCATAACGCAGTTTGGGTGGTGGATGATGACCGGTCAATTCGGTGGGTGTTGGAAAAAGCCCTGCAAAATATTTCTCTTGATGTCCGTTGTTTCTCCAACGCAAAGGGCTTTTTTGATGCCTTGGAAACCGTAAAACCGGATGCAGTCGTTACAGATATTCGCATGCCCGGAATGGATGGCCTTGAATTACTGCGCAGACTTCAGCAAAATCACCCTGATCTCCCCGTTATCGTGATGACAGCACATTCTGATCTGGAAAGCGCTGTTTCCGCCTTTTCTGGCGGCGCTTTTGAATATCTTCCAAAACCGTTTGATGTGGATGATGCCGTTGTGTTAGTAAAACGCGCATGCGATCATAGCCAACGCTTTCAAGAAGACCAGGATGAACTCAGTAGTGATCTTGAGAAAGTACCGGAAATTATTGGCGAAGCGCCCGCCATGCAGGAGGTGTTCCGTGCAATTGGACGGCTGGCCCGTTCGAATATAACAGTATTGATTAATGGCGAATCCGGCACCGGAAAAGAATTAGTCGCGCGGGCGTTGCATCGGCATAGCCCCCGCACGAGCAAGCCCTTTATTGCATTGAATATGGCCGCTATTCCACGGGATCTGTTGGAATCCGAGTTATTTGGGCACGAACGAGGTGCATTTACTGGCGCTCAAGCTCGACGTTCCGGTCGGTTTGAACAAGCAAACGGTGGAACACTTTTTCTGGATGAAATCGGCGACATGCCGCCTGAGTTGCAAACCCGTTTACTTCGGGTATTAGCGGATGGTGAATTTTACCCTGTGGGCGGACTTACACCGGTTAAAGTTGATGTTCGTATAATTGCCGCAACCCATCAAAATCTGAACCTATTGGTTCGAGAAGGACGCTTTCGTGAAGATTTGTTTCACCGATTAAATGTAATTCGTATCCACCTTCCGCCATTGCGAGAGCGTCGTCAAGATATTTGCTTGTTATTAGCTTATTTTCTAAAGCAAGCAGGTTCCGAACTCGATGTCGAGCCGAAAGTGCTGCTACCCGATGTCGAAACCTATTTGTGCAAGTTAGCTTGGCCAGGCAACGTACGACAAATGGAAAACACCTGCCGATGGCTTACCGTAATGGCGTCGGGACGGGAAGTCCATATTCATGATCTACCGCCCGAGTTACTCGAGGATGATGTATTACAACCTACTGATAACTTGGATGAAAACTGGGAGAAATTACTTAAACAGTTTGTCGAAACACGGTTGATGCAGGGGGATAGTGAAATAACGAAAGAAGTCATCCCCGCTTTTGAAACTGTTTTAATCGAAACTGCGTTAAAATTTACCAACGGTCGCCGTCAGGAAGCAGCTAAGTTATTAGGATACGGTCGCAATACCCTGACCCGGAAAATAAAAGAACTTGAGCTAGAGGTCTAGTACTCCAACCAGATAATATTGACGGATATACCAAGCCGATAAGCAGTCATCTGCGGCGTTGCACTCGCTTAAATTAGCCCTGCTAGTCCTGCGCCTAGCAGCTGTCTACTTCTCAACTTCCTCTACCCGCCAATACAACATTGAAGGAGCACTTAGGAGGCTGTTAAATCAAAATTGGACTACAATTATAGTAAGATTTACTTTGTTATCAATTCCTGAATTCACGGATCCAGGTTACAATGATTGATGCCCTTCAATACTTATTAAAGCGATAATGGTGGCTTTAATTCTGCGAATTAAAGCTCTATATCACACCCAAGGAAAGTTTAAGAGATGCCAGCAAAATCCTTACAGAACAGTGACTCAGTTTCCGATTTAACAGAATTACCTGCTTTAAGTGCGAAACCTAAAGCTCTTGCAATTGACTTCAAGCGCCATTTTACTTATACCTTAGGCCGTGACAAGCAGTCAAAATCGACTCATTATGCGTATACAGCACTGGGTTTAGCCGTGCGTGACCGGTTAATGGAACGGTGGAAAAACACTCACTATGCATACAAAGAAAAGGATTGTCGCCAAGCCTACTATTTGTCACTAGAATTCCTTATGGGTCGTGCGCTTGGGAACGCAATGCTAAATCTCGGTATTGAAGATGCGGCAAACCGCACAATGCATGATTTGGGAATTGAGCTGGAAGAGTTAGTGGAATCGGAACAGGATGCCGGTTTAGGTAACGGTGGTTTAGGCCGCTTGGCAGCATGTTTTCTTGATAGCTGTGCTACCTTGCAATTGCCTGTTAGAGGCTACGGAATCCGTTATGAATACGGCATGTTTCGGCAACTATTTGAAAATGGTGAACAAATTGAGGAACCTGACCATTGGCTGCGCAATGGAAATGTTTGGGAAATAGAAAGACCAGAATTAACGCAACGTGTGCACTTTGGTGGGAACACCGAACGGCTTCCTGGGGGAAAGGATGGCCAATCACAAGTCAGTTGGGTTAACACCCACGATGTGCTCGCAGTGCCCTATGACGTCCCAATTCCAGGATTCCAAAACGGAACGGTGAATACTCTTAGACTGTGGAAAGCGGCCGCGACAGATGAGTTTGATTTAGGCGAATTCAATGCTGGAAGTTATACCGAATCGGTAGCACTTAAGAATGCTGCCGAACATATCACGATGGTGCTGTACCCTAATGACGCCAGTGAAAACGGTAAAGAGTTGCGCCTCCGTCAGCAGTATTTCCTTGCTTCTGCCAGTCTAAAGGATATATTGTTGAAGTGGGTAAATAGCCATGGCGAAAATTTCGATAATTTTGCCGAAAAGAACTGTTTTCAACTCAACGATACCCATCCCAGTATCGCAGTCGCGGAATTGATGCGTCTCTTAATGGACGAGCATGGGCTGGATTGGAAGTCAGCATGGTCAATTACCAGCCGTACGATGGCCTACACTAACCACACGTTGTTGCCAGAAGCATTGGAAAAATGGCCATTAAGGCTGTTCGAAAGCCTTCTTCCGCGGATACTGGAAATCGTCTACGAAATTAATGCTGGATTTTTGGCAGAAATATCAGATCGTTGGCCCGGTGACATGGATCGCTTAGCCCGCATGTCGATTATAGAAGAAGGTGACGAAAAGCAGGTACGCATGGCTTATCTGGCACTTGTTGGCAGCTTCTCAGTCAATGGTGTTGCAGCCCTTCACTCCGATTTGTTGCAAAAAGGCTTGTTCCAGGATTTTTACGAGTTATGGCCCAATAAATTCAATAATAAGACCAACGGTATTACTCCACGTCGCTGGTTGGCTTGGTGTAACCCAAGTTTAAGTTCTCTTATTACTAAAACGATTGGCGATGGCTGGCAGACAGACCTAACCCGATTGCGGAATTTAGCGCCCTACGCGGATGATGCAAAGTTTAGAGAAAAATGGCGCGGAATAAAGCGCCAAAATAAGGAACGTTTGATCGCCTACAAAAGAGAGGAGTTGGGTTTTGATGTCAGTGTTGACGCCATGTTTGATGTCCAGGTCAAACGAATTCACGAGTATAAGCGCCAGTTGCTTAATATTTTGCACGCCATTCATCTCTATGATCGAATTAAACGCGGCGACACCCAAAACTGGACACCACGTTGTATCTTGATAGGGGGTAAGGCAGCTCCCGGATACTATATGGCTAAAAAAATAATTAAACTCATTAACAATGTCGCTAATGTTATCAATCGTGACTCCGCAGTTGGTAATTTGTTGAAAGTGAGTTTTTTACCAAACTATCGGGTATCTGCAATGGAAGTTATTTGCCCCGGCGCTGATTTATCTGAACAGATCTCCACAGCCGGCAAAGAGGCATCCGGCACAGGTAATATGAAATTTATGTTAAACGGTGCAATCACCATTGGAACCCTAGATGGCGCTAATATTGAAATTCGTGAGGAAGTCGGCAGTGAGAATTTTTTCCTTTTTGGCTTAACCGCTGATGAAGTGGAAGCCACTCGTCAAAACTATGACCCTTGGTCCATCATCAATCAAGACGAAGATCTCAAACAAGTGATTCAGTTAATTCGATCGGGACACTTCAACCAATTTGAACCCGGAATCTTCGATGATATTATCAATTCCGTGACCAGTCCGCACGATCCGTGGCTAACTGTCGCTGATTTTCGTGGTTTTGTAGATGCCCAACAAAAAGCAGCTACGGCTTTTCTTGATCAGGAGCAGTGGACTCGAATGAGCATTCTGAACACCGCGGCGAGTGGGAAGTTTTCCTCCGATCGAACAATTTCTGAATATAATGAAGAAATCTGGAAGCTGGAGCCTGTTGCGGTGAAAATGAACGGAAAGTAAATCTGCTCTGTCATGGGACTAAGCATTAACATTTATCACTCGCCGCAAAGCCTCTTACTACTCCATCAATACACTGTTGATGGAGTAGCTGTAAGGTTCTCGAAACTTTTGTTTAGCCCGTGATGGAGGGAACAGTCATCAATCAAGTGGTCTCCGCGAGGAAAAGTCCGTAACTGAAATTCCCATTTTTTACCAGATTTGTCCCAAATCAAGCAATTCCCAGTGAGTTCGATCGTATCCCACGCCTGTAGAATCATTAAGTATAGCGGGTAAAATTTCCAGTATAATTGTTACTTTTAACCGCCAGCAATGCTGTCACTAAAACAATATTCGTTGTTTGTGGGGATTTCAATTAAAATAGATTGTTAGCGTTAAGGATAAAAAAATACGGTTAGTTTGAAACCATAGCTGAAATATCAAGGGGAAAAATTGTGTTGCGCATAATGTTGTTAGTTATCGTTTTACTTGGTCTGCCTGAATTGGCGGTTGCTGCTGAGTTCGAAAATATGGGGTTGACCGGAACCCAAAGGGGCATTTATTGTGTTCTGGTGTTCGTTATCGCGTATGTCTTCGTAATGACCGAAGAGTATACGCATTTGCGGAAGTCAAAACCGGTGGTTTTAGCTGCAGGGATTATTTGGGCTCACGTCGCTTATTTAGCGACAGAGAACGGGGTTCCTACCGAAGAATTACACCTGGCTCTTGAGCTCAACCTCAAGGAATATGCGGAACTAATGCTTTTTCTGTTGGTAGCCATGACCTATATTAATGCCATGGCCGAAAGGAATGTCTTCGAAGCATTGCGATCCTGGCTGATTAGCCGCAAATTTGACTATCGCCAGTTATTTCTGATTACTGGTGTTATCACATTCTTTCTTTCTGCCGTAGCTGATAATCTCACCTCAGCTCTACTGGTAGGTGCGGTGGTCATGGCTGTGGGTGTTGGTAATGCCAAATTTGTCAGTCTTGGGTTAATTAATCTGGTGGTTGCGGCAAATGCGGGTGGCGCTTTTAGTCCTTTTGGTGATATCACGACATTGATGGTTTGGCAGGCAGGGAAGGCGGAATTTTTCGAGTTTTTTGCTCTTTTCTTTCCGTCGGTAGTCAATTACGCTATTCCAGCCGCTTTGATGTATTCGGCGGTGCCCGATGGGGCCCCAGAGTTTAATAGTAAGGAAAAGCGGGTATCCATGAAGCCTGGTGCTATTGCTATTTGCTCGCTTTTTGCCATAACCATAGTCCTTGCCGTCAGTTTTAAGCAGTTCCTGAATTTACCTCCTTTTATGGGGATGATGACCGGCCTGTCATTGCTAATGATTTACGGTTACAGATTGCAGTTGATTTATACTCGTAACAATGAACCCGATGAATTTGATATCTTCAATAAAGTACGCGATGCCGAATGGGATACTCTGTTATTTTTCTTCGGGGTGGTATTCGCGGTCGGTGGATTGGGCTATATTGGCTATCTGGAACTGGTTTCCGCAGGATTGTACGATGGTTTAGGCGCTACTACCGCAAACATTATAGTGGGGTTTTTATCGGCAATAGTGGACAATATTCCTGTCATGTTTGCGGTATTGAGCATGAGTCCTGAAATGGATCTTTATCAATGGTTATTGGTGACTCTTACTGCGGGTGTCGGGGGGTCGATGCTTTCCATTGGCTCTGCGGCAGGAGTGGCTTTAATGGGGCAGTCCAAGGGGAAGTATACTTTTGTTAGCCATTTGAAATGGGCTCCTGCCATTGCGCTAGGGTATTTCGTAAGTATATTTATCCACTATTTATTGAATGCGAGCTAGTCCTGCCTTAATGACATCGTGAGTTATAAAATATACGGTTCTAAACGAGAATATTACCTATGTTACAGTCGAGTAACCTAATGAGACTTTTTAACGAATTTTTAATCAGAATTTTTCAGTGGCTTTATTATGTTTTCTTCGTATTCTGTGTCTTGACTTATTTTGGTGTGGTTTTAATATTGCCACTTGCTGCGTTGGTTTTTATTGTTAATGCATTGAATTATATTGGCTTACCCGGATTGTTATCACTGTCGTGTGCACTTCCTGCGGTGATTTATCTTGGTATGTTGCTTCGACAATCACCAGAATTATTGAAGATTCTAAGTGATACAGGTATCGGGTTAGTCAAGCTTGGTTCCTCCCAAAACCAGCGGTTTGAGAAAATAGTAAAAACCGTTCAGAAAAATGAAGTCCAGGAGCTAAGTGGGCGGTAGGCTCGGAAGGAATTTTGGCCTAAAGGCTATTCGAGAATAGGATCTAGTTCATGCGGGAAAAGCATTTAGTCAGAGCCTCCAATTATGCGGACAAAATAGCTCCATTATTCCAACCCCTTTGGGGTCGCTAACGCAGCACAAATCCACGCCTGGTGGATTTGTCGTTAATTAGCGTAATGATTTTCACCTCTAATGATCGAAAAACCTGACTCAAAGGCATTTTCTGCTTCTACAGACTCTTCTAATCTCGAACAGCCTTTTGGGGGACGGCACAGCTGGCGTGAGTCCCTGCTTGTCTATACCAAGCCTCAAATCATAAGTATGGTGTTTCTTGGCTTTTCTGCCGGGTTGCCCTATCTGTTGGTGTTTTCCACTCTCTCGGCCTGGCTCAGGGACGAAGACGTTTCACGGGCAGTCATTGGTTTTTTCAGTTGGGTTGGGCTAACATTTTCTATTAAAGTTTTTTGGGCTCCGGTCGTTGATCGTGTGATGCTTCCATTTTTGGATTCTCTACTTGGAAAACGTCGTTCCTGGATGATTGTGGCTCAAATAGGTATTGCGCTTGGTTTGATTGGTATGAGTGTCAGTGATGTACATACCCAACTTGAGCAAATCGCATTATTCGCTGTGGTGGTTGCCTTTTGTTCCGCCACTCAGGATATTACTATTGATGCCTACCGCGTTGAAGCCATTGACCAAGAATATCAAGGAGCTATGGCTGCAGCCTATGTTATGGGATATCGCATCGCTTTGTTGGTTGCAGGTGCTGGAATGTTATATCTTGCATCGTACATCGACTGGCAGTTTGCTTATGAGGTCATGGCGGCATTGATGTCTATAGGCGTGCTGACAGCGCTCCTGATTCGAGAGCCTGAACATACAATAAGTCCACAGGTTGAAGCAGTAGAGCGGAGAATGGAAGAGCTTTTGCATATTCCTAATCAAAAGCAATCATTATTCATTCGCTTTTCTGTTTTTATTTCAGACGCTGTAATTAGCCCTTTTGCAGAATTTTTTTCCAGAAATGGCCGTATGGCTATAGTCATTTTAGCTTTAATCGGAGTCTACAAACTTAGCGATATCACAATGGGTGTTATGGCCTATCCTTTCTACCTGGATCTCGGCTATAGTAAGATTCAGATAGCTAATGTAGCCAAACTATTCGGTTTTTTTATGACCATCGCCGGAGCGATCTTTGGTGGTATATTGGTGATGCGTTTCGGAATTATGAAACCTCTCCTGTTGGGTGCGATTTTAGTGGCAACAACTAATCTATTGTTTGCCATTCTCGCCGTATTGGAGCCAACAGTCACGTTGTTGGCTGTCGTAATCAGCGCTGATAATTTTGGTGGAGGAATTGCAACGTCAGTATTTATCGCCTACCTTTCTAGCTTAACCAATACCGCATACACTGCGACACAATATGCTTTATTTAGTTCTTTAATGACCTTACCGGCCAAGTTACTTGGAGGGTTTTCCGGAATTATTGTCGATTATCACGGCTATTTTTCGTTTTTCGTTTATGCTGCAGCAATTGGATTGCCAGCTATTTTTCTGGTTATTTACCTGATCGGGTGCCAGCGTAAACAAAAGATTAGAGAAGCAGTGACAAATCATTCAGATTGACATTAATGAGGGGCTATCGGTTTGCGTTAGTAGGCCAGTTTGGGTATGATTGGTCGGCTATTCTTCCGAAACATTTAGAGGTTATGAGAACGTCATGAGAGCAGACACCCATCCGGAATATAAAACGATCAAAGTGACATGCAGTTGTGGGAACGCATTTGATGTGGGATCAACGCTGTGTAAAGATCTTCATGTCGAAGTTTGTTCAGGTTGCCATCCTTTTTTCACCGGCAAACAAAAACTTGTTGATACTGCAGGACGAGTCGATAAGTTCCGTAAAAAGTATGGCACAGGGTAGGTTCCTCTATTCCCGGGTTTCTTTCTTCGAGATTTAAGTAGAAGATAAAGAGTTTTCTAAATATACCTTTTGCGTTTGAGAATACTCCGTTTAGAGTTCGTCAATTTTTGTGGAGGGCTAAGCGCAAAGGTGCAGCAATAGCAGGCTATTGGAAGGCTTTGCAACGACGCCATTTGCAAAAAAAGACGTGCTATAAATGGGCGAGAGGGTATAGACTACCCGCGATTTATAAGTGCCCTAACTTCTTTTAAAGATGCGTAAACCCTATTCCTTCCCTGCTTTTTCATCCCTTGAGACAGACTTTTCAGCGGTTGGATATTTAGAATAACTTCTGCATCATCGACAATAAACCTAAAAGCAGGAAGCTCAGTGTTCTTACCGTTCTCTACGATAGTATGAGAGGTTTCGGAAAAGGGTATTCTTGCATCAATAAAGTCCAAATATATTTCTTCGGAAGTTTCGGCATAGGCGTATAACATGATGGGGGAAAATCGATCTGCAGTTCCAGTGAGAACACTGCCGACGAGCCGAGGGGAGTAAGCACGGAGAAAAAACATTGCTTCCAGGGCAATCTGCCGCAAGTGAGCGAGGTGACCGGGTTGCTCAGACGAACAAAATAAACGCTGGTATTCCGCAATGGCAGCGTCAATTTCGTTATTTGACGGCATAGGGTTGTGTGGCGCTATACCGAGCCTTACCACTGCTTTACACCTTGCTTTGGAATGGTCTCGTATGCCATCTTGCGACATTATACGGGCGCACTCTTGTGCTATACGACTTTTTTCTCGCATAAGACAAAATAGCAACTAAGGCGATTACTGTCAAAGAAACCATCTCTGCGCCCGTCTTTATACGCCTTATTAACGACAGATAGATGTACCTCGCGCGCGTGCCCTTTGCGAAAAGATGCGCGCTGAAAATGGGTATTCTTGGGCACGAAAATCTACCCGCTCAAAACGGGCATTCTTGACCGGGAAAGGTATAAGGCAACTCGCAACAAATAACCCCCCATCTTGCTTGTCTTTTTGTCTGTCTTCGGCGTTGCAACTTCGGTTACATAGCTCGCTCTGCGTTGTGCCTTGAAGATGAAAAAAAATACTGCGCAAAACTGTTAAATTAATTATGCTCTGGTACTTAGCACTATAGCTAAATTGGTAGATTTTCCTGTAAGTAATCACCTAAAAAAGTGATTCTATTTCAATCTTCTCCGATTCTGTGCCCTCTACCGACTCCTCAACAGAGTCTGGTGCCATCTGTACAGGCACATTTTCACTTCGAAATATCTCGGTAATTGCCTTTTCATTTTCACCAGAGGCAAGTAATCCTGTGTCGGAATCAATTCGTACAGTCACCAAACCATTAGGTTGCGTAACAGGGTGCTCAGGAATTCTCGCAAGAGCGACTTTCATATAGCGAAGCCACATCGGTAGTGCCGCCTGACCCCCCGTTTCGCGAGCACCCAACGGTTTCGAATTATCGAAGCCTACCCATGAAATAGTCACTAGTGTCGGGGAATAGCCATTAAACCAAGCATCTCTTTGTTCATTTGTAGTACCCGTTTTACCGGCAATATCTGTCCGCTCCAAACTGAGTGCCTTTCTTCCGGTACCTCTGCGGATAACATCCTTTAGCATTGAGTTCACTAAGTAATGGATTTGCGGTGATATAATTCGTGGAGCAGTATCTGTATCGGCCTCGGCTGATGAAGCATGGGTACACTCCACGCACGCAGTTATAGGTTCCGCTTGATAGAATTGTTCATCTTCGTCAGATTCTATACGGTCGGTAAAATAGGGTTCTATCAAAAACCCACCGTTGGCAAATACCGCAAATGTTCGGGCCATTTGTAAAGGGGTTGCGCTACCGCTGCCAAGCGCTAACGAAAGGGTGTGGGGTAATTGCTGTCGAGTAAATCCAAATCTTTTTGCTGATTTGATGAGAGGGTCAATGCCAATTTCCTGCAAGAGTCGTATCGAAACTAGATTTCTCGATTTCATCAATGCAACTCGGAGGCGGGTGGGACCGAAGAATTTCCCGCTGTAGTTTTTGGGCCGCCAATCTTCGTCCAGACCGGGAGTGTCGAACACTACGGGGGCGTCATTAATAATACTTGCCAGTGTAAATCCATGTTCTAAAGCTGTAGTATAGAGAATTGGTTTAAAACCAGATCCGGGTTGTCGCTGCGCTTGGGTAGCCCGATTGTATTTGCTCTGATAAAAATCAAAACCGCCACTCAGAGCCAGAATCGCACCATTTTTCGGGTCTAGGGAGACAATAGCACCTTCAGCCCTAGGAACTTGAGCCAGTTTCCATTTGCCGTTTTCATCAATACGCAACCGAATCAGATCACCGGGTTTAAGAATATCTCTCGCGGATTTGGGCTTCGGACCTCGGCTATTCTCTGAAATATATTGCCGAGCCCATTTAAGTCCTTCCCAAGTAACATCTATTGTCTTCGAATCGGCTAGTACCACTTTAATAGTCTTTTGTGCAATCGAAGTAACGATACCAGGAAAAGTATCGCCTATCTTGGGGATTTTCTTTAGTTTTCCACGCCATGATTCCTCATCGGAAAGATCGGCAATACTATTTTCGGGGCCTCGATATCCATGACGCTCATCATACTCATGCAGGGTCTCTCGAAGTGCTCCGATAGCAGTTTTTTGTAGTCGACTTTCTATTGTCGCGTAGGCTTTGTATCCCTTGGTGTAGACATTTTCACCGTAACGGTCAAACATTGAGTTTCTTACCATTTCAGCCATGTATGGAGATTCGGCTTCTACAGTGGGCTTATGCAAGCTAGCGGTTACAGGGTGGGAGATAGCAAGCTGATAGGCCTCTTTAAGGATATAGCCCAAGTCCAACATCCTCCCGAGAACATAGTTTCTGCGCTCTAAAGCCCGGTTAGGATTGGTAATCGGATTAAAACGAGAAGGCGCCTTGGGGAGTCCTGCAATCATTGCTATCTCAGCAAGACTCAGTTCTGATAGAGGTTCCCCGTAGTAGACGTCCGCAGCAGCGCCAAAACCATAAGCTCGATGACCCAAAAATATTTTATTCAGATAGAGCTCAAGTATTTCTCCTTTACTGAGTTTGTTCTCGATTTGTAAAGAAAGGATTATCTCTTTTACTTTTCGGGTATAGGTTTTTTCCGGTGACAGAAAAAAGTTTCGGATAACCTGCATTGTTATAGTGCTGGCACCCTGGAGTTTTTTGCCGGTTCGTATCAGCTCAATTCCAGCGCGCATCAAACCTTGAAAGTCGATGCCTGGGTGGCTAAAAAAACGCTGGTCTTCTGCAGCTAGAACCGCATGGATAAGTTGCTGTGGTGTTCCCTCTATATTAATGGGGATGCGTCGTTTGTCGCCGAACTGGGCAATTAGCTTGCCATCATTGCTGTAAACCCTGAGAGGAATCTGGTACCGAACCTCCCGCAGCGTTTCCACATCAGGAAGTTCATCTTCAAATGACAGATAGAAAAAATAACCTGAGGCAATGACGCCTAGCATTAAAACAAAAAATAGGACAAAAAGGCGTTTTAACCATTTGCCAATGCCGGATACGGATTGTCTTTTTGTTGTTTTTTCCATTGCCGAGAAGTTTGTCGTGAACGGGGAGCAGAAGAGATCCCAGAAAAATGCTGGGAAATCGCTATAACTATAGCATGCACACGTAATAGTTTGATTTGGAAATCCGGGGGATAAGAAACCAGCATAAAATAAAACCCGAAACTGACTTGTCTTTTTGTCCTATTCAGGTGTTAGAAAAAGGGTGCCATAGCGTGCTATGTGCTTCTTTTCATGCCTTGAACTGGTATAAAAATCCTATGCCACTTCCACAATCTATTTAATTCCGGCTGCTCGGAGGCTGCTCGAAAGGGTAACTTACTACTTAATTGTACGGGAGAATTCAATGCCTGGATCCTGTGTTCTTTGTGGGTCGATTAACACATTCAGAATCCATCAAAAAGTAATTTTTCAAATCCCTACTATACTACAAGATACATCCAGAAAACCCAAGGACTATTTCTTATTTCAAGGTTCAACCGGATAAAAATTTAGACGTTGAATTTATTTAATGTTTGCGAATAACTATAGGAACGATTTAGATGTTCTCTTTTAAGCGAAAAAAACCGTCACTACTTGGTGTTGACATTACTACGGCTGCAGTCAAAGTTCTGGAGCTATCTAAAGATGGCCCCCATTATCGAGTCGAAAGCTATGGGGTGGAACCTTTGCCTCAGGGTGCTGTAACCGAAAAGAATATCACTGATGTGGAGGTCATTGGCGAAGCTGTCAAAAACGTGTTGAAACAAAGCGGCTCCAAGTTAAAACACGCGGCAGTAGCGGTATCCGGTTCAGCGGTAATTACGAAGACCATATCGATGCCTAGTAACTTAAGCGATGATGAGTTAGAAGAGCAGATTGAGTTAGAAGCAGATCAGTACATACCCTACTCTCTTGATGAAGTCAGTCTGGATTTTGAAGTGCAGGGGCCCAATGAGAAAAATCCCGAAATGGTCGACGTCCTGCTAGCGGCATCAAGACAGGAAAATGTAGATGATCGTATAGAGGTGCTCGACAGAGCCGGTTTAAAAGCCGAAATTGTTGATGTTGAAGCCTATGCCCTAGAAAATGCATTTGATCTGTTGGGTGGGCAATTACCCGAAGGTATTGACGGTCAGACCGTGGGTATCGCTGATATTGGAGCAACGGTAACAACTTTCAATGTCATCCATAACAACACCATTATTTACACTCGCGAGCAAGGCTTTGGTGGGAAGCAGCTAACCGAAGAAATTCAACGACGATATGGATTGTCCTATGAAGAGGCGGGACTGGCCAAAAAACATGGTGGTTTACCCGACAACTATGTACCTGAAGTTCTAGAACCCTTTAAGGAAGCCTTGGCCCATCAGATTGGCAGATCTTTACAGTTTTTTATCTCATCCAGTGCATACCGGAATGTAGATTGTATGATCCTTGCCGGGGGGTGCGCCTCCATTTCCGGAATTGATCGACGGGTTGAAGAGAGTCTTGGCATTCCCACTATTATCGCTAATCCATTTATCAATATGACTTTATCGAACCAGATAAAAACACAAGCGTTGAGCAATGACGCGCCAGCTATGATGATTGCCTGTGGTTTGGCAATGAGGAGTTTCGACTAATGGCCAAAATTAATCTGCTCCCCTGGCGGGAAGAGCTACGAAAACAACAGCAAAAGGATTTTCTATCAGCCATTGGGGCTGGTGTTGCTGTTACTGCACTAAGCCTGGTGATGGTTCATATGTACTTCAGTGGACAGATTGAAAATCAAACCCAGCGCAATAGTTACCTGCAAGCAGAGGTTGCTGTGTTAGACAAAAAGATTGCCGAAATCCGGAATTTGGAGAAAACAAAAAGGCGGTTGGTTTCTAAAATGGATGTTATTCAAAAACTGCAGGGTAGCCGACCGGGAATTGTCCATCTCTTTGACGAAATCGCTAAGTCCGTACCCGATGGCGTGTATCTTAAAAACCTTGTTCAGTCTGGGAAAAAATTGAAGTTAGTCGGAGTGGCTCAATCCAACGCCCGAGTGTCTGCGTATATGCGTGACCTCGAGGCATCACCCTGGATAGCGGGCCCCAGACTCCAAATCATTGAAACTAAAGGCAAGTCAAAACATAGTCGAGTGAGCAACTTTACACTTAGCGTAATTCAGACGCAGAAAGACTCAAAGATTGATTCAAAAAAGAAGGCGGGGTAACTCATGAATATTGCGGAAATAAACTGGGACATAGACAATGCAGGCCGCTGGCCATTGCCCATTAAAGCAATCGTCGTACTCCTTGCTAGTATTCTAACCATAGGATTATGGATCTATTTTGATACCAATGATCAGTTGGCAACCTTGGAAACGGAACAAAAAAAGGAAGAAAAACTGAAAAATACATTCATCGCTAAGAACCGAAAGGCAGTGAATCTGGAAGCCTATCGCCAACAATTGAAGGAAATGGAAGAATCGTTCGGAACGATGTTAAGGCAACTTCCTGATCGCACAGAAGTGGCAGAACTACTTGTTGATGTTTCACAAACTGGGCTGGCAAGTGGACTCGAATTTGAACTATTCAAACCAATCGGTGAAGTAAAAAAGGATTTCTACGCTGAATTGCCGATCAAGGTTCGAGTTGTTGGAAAATATGATCAGTTCGGACAATTTGTCAGTGGTCTTGCCGCGTTACCGCGAATCGTTACCGTACATAATGTCAAAATCAGAAATCAGGGGGATAAGGATAAGGAAACGTTGGTGATGGAAGCACTGGTCAAAACGTACCGTTATCTGGATAGTGGCAACAAAGTCAAGAAAAAAAGCAAGCGCGGAAAACGGAGAGGTAGATAATGATTAAGAAAAGCATGAAAAATCTATGTGTTAATGCTAACAGATCTCAACCGCTGTTAACACCGATCAAGTCGTTAACGTTACTCCTTACTCTTCCATTTTTCAGTGGTTGTGTCAGCAATGAAGGAATGACAGATCTAACCGATTATGTGACTAAAGTGAAATCACAGCAGAAGATCCGAATTGAGCCATTACCGGAAATTAAAACGGCGGAGACTTTCGCTTTTAGCCCTGATGGCTTGAGAAATCCTTTCCAGCCTGCGGAAGCAGTCCAAGAGACTGTTGCAGTAAAAGCCGGGAACGGGGTTCTACCTGATCAAACACGACCTAAAGAAGAATTAGAATCATTCTCCTTAGATAGTTTGCGGATGGTCGGGACGGTGACCCAAAAAAATATTCTTTGGGGTCTCATTAAGACAAGTGATGGAACTATCCATCGGGTGAGGCGAGGAAATTACATGGGACAGAACTACGGAAAGATTGTTCGAGTAATAGAAGAAAGGGTGGAGCTGTTAGAGATATTGCGGGACGAACCGGGTATTTGGCGGGAGCAACAAGCAATTTTGGCATTAGTCGATTAATAGATGGGACAGACAATGAATTTTATGCACTTAAATAGAAAAGCCATGCTCTGGGGTATGGAAAATAGGCAGAACCTATTGAATGTGGGGATGTTTTTTCTACTGCTGATGTTTTATGCGGGTTACACGAAAGCAGAAGAGTTAACGCTTAAATCCGTCGGTTATGCCGCTATGTCAGGTGACGATTTACAACTGCAATTTTCCCTCAACGGTCCAGCGTTTAAGCCGCGGATATTCCAAACTGAAAATCCAGCAAGATTGGTTCTGGATTTTAACGGTGTACACAATGGTATTGATAAGAAGATGACTTCTGTCAATGTCGGAGCCGCCAGTAGCATTCATGCCTCCGAGGTTGCAGGACGTACCCGGGTGGTTGTGAACTTGTTATCCATGGCGTCTTATGAAACTCACGTCGAAGGAAGCAATGTCTTTGTTACATTGAAAGGCAACAATGCCGCAGTCAAGGCGGTGGCCTCAGGCACCAGAAAAAGAACGCGAGGCAAAGCAAAACACTCAATCAGAAATATTGATTTTAGACGCGGGCCCAAGGGTGAAGGACGGGTTATTATTTCATTATCAGATCCGAAAGCTGCGGTTGATGTTCGCGAACAGGGGGGTAAAGTCGTTGTTTACTTTGTTGACACCACCTTACCTGCTGCGTTAGCCAAAAAACTGGATGTTACAGATTTCGATACCCCTGTAAATTCCATTGAGACAGTTCCAGAAGGTAATCGTGTTCGAATGACGATAAAACCCAATACAGCAAATTATGAGTATATATCCTTCCAAAAAGAGGGGCGATTGGCGCTGGAATTCCGGCCAATGACAAAAGCAGAAAAGGAGGCGATTGAAAAGAAGAAGATTGCTTTTTCTGGCGAACGGCTTTCACTCAATTTTCAGGATATTCCCATCCGATCGGTGCTGCAGATACTGGCTGATTTTACAGATTTGAATATTATTGCTGCAGACTCTGTAAAAGGCAATGTAACCCTTCGATTAAATGATGTGCCTTGGGATCAAGCGCTTGATCTCATCCTTAAATCTAAAGGGCTGTCAAAACGTCAAATCGGCAGCGTGGTGATGGTTGCACCGACTAAGGAAATTAACGAACAGGAAAAGCAAGAACTGGAAGCCCTCGCATTCCGAGAGGAAAAAGAACCGTTGCGGACTGAAATTCTTCAGGTCAATTACGCTGATGTATCAGAAATCAAGCAGGTATTGATGGGGATGCAGGATAGCGGCAAGGCAAATGATGTCCTCAACATCAACCCTGGTGTCGCTACTTATTTTGGACAAAACACGGAAGCCAGCTCCGGGGGCTTGAATAGCGGTTCAATTCTTTCCGCTCGTGGTAGTGTCAATATCGATCCACGGACAAACGTATTGATTATCAAGGATACCACCCATAACCTGGAAGCAATAAGAAAACTGGTTAAGGTTTTGGATAAGCCTGTGCGTCAGGTGTTAATTGAAGCTCGAGTCGTCAAGGCAAGCGATAATTTTGCCCGTAAGTTTGGTGTGAAAACCTCGGGTGGAAAGCTGATGATTGACGGGAACAAGGAGCGCCTCGTAGGTGGAACTATCGGTGACGAATTTGGCCTGGATAATTCAGACCTCGCTCAGGTTGGCCGTTTGGTAGATCTGGGTGTGGCCGGTGCTACTGGCGGTGTTGGCGTGGCGATAATGAGAGCAGGTGACTATTTGCTAGAGTTAGAGCTGGAAGCGATGCAGGAATCGAAACAGGGTGAAGTTGTTTCTGCACCCCGTGTTATCACTTCTGACAAAAAGAAGGCCACAATTTCACAAGGATTTGAAATTCCTTATCAAACATCAAGTGCAAACTCTGGGACGAATACCCAATTCAAAAAGGCAGAATTAAAACTTGAAGTGACGCCTTTAATTACGCCTGATGACCACGTGGTGCTCGATCTTGTTGTCACTAAAGATGAGCCGAACGGAGATGCCAACAATGAACCTGCGTTGAGAACCAGTAAGGTTGAAACCACAGTTCAAGTCGATAATGGTGAAACGGTCGTATTAGGCGGAGTTTTTGAAACTACGAAGGATAATGACGTGGATAGTGTGCCATTCTTTGGAGATTTACCTGGAATTGGCTTTCTATTCAAGAGAACTGCAAAAACAGAGGGTAAAAGCGAACTGCTGATTTTTGTTACCCCCAAGATATTGAAAGATACTATCGCTGCGCGGTAAGCTTTCAACATCTTTTGAGTGCAAACGGTTAGGGTCTTTCGACCCTAACCGTTTTTTTTTGCCCTAAATTAGCCTATCATCCTACAGTTTTGCTGCAATCTTAAAAATTCAGCGAAGCCAACCAGAGTGGTTTTCAGGGTAAAGTTCATGAGTTTACTAATTTACATAATTATTTTCACCTTGATGGGTGGCGTACTGAGTGTATTGGCGGCATCCGCCATTCTCCTCTTACCCGACCGCCATCTTTCCAACCTGCTTCCGCGTGCCGTCAGTTTTGCGATTGGCGCCATGCTTTCGGTTTCCCTGTTTGGCTTGATACCCCACGCTTTCGAGACGGCTACACCGGAAAAGATACATGATTTGTCTGTGACCATTCTCATCGGCCTATTGTCTTTCTTTCTACTGGAGAAACTACTCATTTGGCGACATTGTCACTCTGATGCCTGTGTTGCCCATTCCCACCTTCCCACAACAACCAACCACCGTGTCGGTTCTTTGATTATCATTGGAGATGGTATCCATAATTTTGTTGATGGTATTCTAATCGCTGCGGCATTTCTTACCGATGTGAATTTAGGGATTGTAACCAGTCTGGCAGTGGCTGCACATGAAATTCCTCAGGAAGTTGGTGACTTTGTTGTTTTACTGCATAGTGGTTATTCGCGAGCAAAGGCTTTGTTGTTTAACGTTATTTCGAGTATTACGACCGTTTTCGGAGGCGTCTTAGCCTATTATCTTCTTGGTGACTATGAGCATTTTCTACCCTATCTTTTAGTCATTGCTGCCTCAAGCTTTCTATACATAGCTGTAGCCGATCTCATTCCGACCTTACACAAAGAAACCGAACTCCGTTCTACTGTGGAACAGATGATACTTATTGGTTTAGGCGTCGTCTTAATTGCTTGGCTGCACGGATTTGCCCATTGATCGAAACAACGTAGACAATCAATCCTCATTTTCCTATCGAAGCACCGTCTTCGATTCATCAGTTAGGAATGAAAAGCCCTTTACATATCCCGTGCCACCCGAAACCCCAAATAACGATAACGGAGTTCGGGACCATCCCCGTTGCGTTTTGACGATATCAGATCTAAAGGCTTACTGTTCCATGCCCCACCCAGAAAAACCCGTTCTCGACACTGTTCGATCGACCATTCTGTATCGGCTATAAATGCTTCGGCTTGGCTGCTGCAGTCTTGCACCCACTCCCAGACATTACCCGCTGTATCGTATATTCCAAAACGATTGGGTTCGAATGACCCTGCCGGAGCTGTCATATTACCGTCCCACTTGCTACCGCAACCATTACAGTTTGCCCTGGCGAAGCCTGTGTCGTCGCCCCACCAATAAGCAGTATCAATTTCTGCCCAGGCAGCGAACTTCCATTCTGCTTCAGTAGGCAAACGATACTGTTTACTGGTTTGGTTGGATAACCATTCTGTATAAGCGATGGCATCATGCCAAGAAACATTCATTACCGGACGGCTATCTCGACCCCATCCTGCGTCATGGGGTAGTCTGCTATTGGTCGCATCAACAAATTGTTGATATTCGCCGAAAGTGATTTCATAACGACCTAGTGCAAATGTATTTGGGGCAGGAAAGCTAATATCGTTTTGCTGACTTTTCAAAACACTCGTCCTAAATTGTTTCCCCGGAATTATCACCATCTCCGGCCCCTCGGATCCATCGGCCAACGTGTCGTGAAAAGTTGTTTCGTCGTCGGATGGTAGTTTTTCCTCTATTTCTGCCTCTGTAGGCTTTGGGTTAATGGTTGTAGTTGTAGATCTATCTTGAGGAGAAAGAACCTGTGTCTCTTTTTCATTTGTAAAGAATGCTGGTTTTTTTATCAAAAACCAAGCCAGAACGAATAGAGCCAGGATTGAGACGATACTCCATACAGCTATCTTTCGTAAGAAAGCGGTTGTCCCATTGTAAGGCGTGCTTTCGTTGTTGCTGGATTCAATGCGTATTTCTGAGGGTAAGGTAACAAAGGAGTCTCTTTCACTTGGAGGAGGAGAGTTCGTGTTGTATGCAGAAAAACTTTCGTTAGGAGGTTGCCCTGAAGATGGATCTGTAGCAAGCGTCGGATTCAATGCCGGAAATAGTATACGCAGCGAACCAATATTTTCCGGTCGGTCAGCAGGTATCACGTTCATTGCTTTATCAATAGCCTGAAGAAATTCTGGCGAATACGCGTTAGCGCAAAGAACACTCGCCGGAATCAGTGGGTCATCTTTTCCTTCCAGGCGTGCGTTCGCGCGTTCAAGAGCATCTATCGGTGGCCGATTGCAAACCAGGGCATAAAATGTGGCGCCAAGGGCATAGATGTCCGACCATTGTCCCTGTTTGCCTGCATCCCCACTATACTGCTCGTGGGGAGCATAACCCCTTGAGACAAACTGCGTTAAGGTGCGGCTTTCTCTATTGGGGGTTATTCGAGTCGAACCAAAATCCAGAAGCACAGGGCTATCATTCTGACGGACAAAAATATTGCTCGGTTTTACATCCCTATGAATAAATCCGAGCCCATGAATATATTCGAGCGCGTCGAGCATCGGATAAAGGATCTTGAGAATTCGTGTTTCCTCCCGAAATTCCTGCCCTCGGATAAGTGCATCAAGGCTTTCACCGTGCTCATACGCCATTGCCATATACGCGGTTTGATTAGACTCAAAGACATTGTGCACCCGCACGATATTGGGGTGGTTGAATTTGGCCAGGGTACGCGCTTCGGTCTGAAACCGCTGTAAACAAGCCCCATACATTTCCTGAGACTCAGCGCTTATCGCCTGAACA
>JAZGGE010000096.1:0-8088 GCA_036480195.1 Methylococcales bacterium | reverse complement strand
TCATTTAATTAATTTGGTTTACACATAATGATCAACCAGTAAAAAAGCGAAAATCAACATAAGGTAAACAATAGAATAGCCAAATGTTTTCATGGCAATGCGAGGGTTTGCCTTTCTCTTTAGCAAGAAAGCGTAATAGAGAAATATCAACCCAAGGGGAATAGCACCCACAAGGTACACAACTCCACTCATCCCTAACAAGTATGGGAGCAGGCTGACCGGCAGTAAGAGAATCGTATAGAGAAGGATATGGAGCCGGGTAAATTCCAGTCCGTGAGTGACCGGCAGCATGGGAATATTCACTTTTGCATATTCCTCATGTTTGGCAACGGCCAAAGCCCAGAAATGCGGGGGTGTCCATATAAAAATAATTAAAAATAGCAGCAACGCATGATCACCGATTTCTCCTGTTGCGGCACACCAGCCTAGCACCGGAGGCGCTGCACCTGCCGCGCCTCCAATAACAATATTCTGGGGTGTTGCGTATTTTAGATAGAGTGTATAGATCAAAGCGTAACCGATCAAGGATGCAAAGGTCAGGGCCGCAGTCAACAGGTTAATAAATCCAATCAAAATAGCCATGGACAGGCTGCCCAGCACGATAGCAAAAATGATGACGTTGGTGGCGCTTAGCTGGCCAGTGGGTAACGGGCGGTGATCCGTTCTTCCCATTTTAGCATCAGCATCTCTATCCAAAAAGTGATTGATGGCTGCGGCAGAAGAGGCGGCAAGCCCAATACCAAGATTTCCAAATACTAGCGTGTCAATAGGTATCCAGCCGGGCATCGACAATAGCATTCCCACAAGAGCCGTAAAAACGATAAGTGCAACCACTTTCGGCTTGCACAATTCAAGATAATTTTTCCAGGTTGGGGGGGCGGAAATGTTATTGATGGCTTCTGCTTTCATATAGGCTAGTTTTTCTAGAGCGTATCGTTTTGAACATTATACTCAATCGTGTGTCAAATTTCGGAGCAAACACATCATTGAAAGATGTTACCATTTTAAGAAATTTAATCATCCATGGGGATTTCATGACCATATCAAGACGGATTATCTATTCTTTTCTTTTTTTCGCGCTGTCTTTTCCGCTTTTTGCGGTGTCCTCCACAGTACAAGAATACAAATTAAAAAATGGATTGAAAATTCTGGTGAAAGAAGATCACCGTGCCCCAGTAGTGGTTTCTCAGGTTTGGTACAAGGTGGGTTCCAGTTACGAGTATGGGGGAATTACTGGAATCTCTCATATGCTGGAACACATGATGTTCCAAGGAACGAAAAATCTTGAGCCTGGTGAGTTTTCGCGCATTATTGCAGAAAATGGAGGTAGTGAGAATGCATTTACCGGTCGGGATTATACTGCCTATTTCCAGCGTCTTGAAAAATCAAGATTGTCAGTGAGTTTCAGGTTGGAGGCGGATCGTATGCGTCACTTACAATTGCGAGAAGAAGAGTTAGTTAAAGAGCGGGAAGTGGTGATGGAAGAACGCAGAATGCGAACCGATGATAAGCCACGGGCAAAAATGCAGGAACTGTTTCAGTCTGTTGCCCATACCAATGGGGGATACAAACATCCTGTAATCGGTTGGCCGGATGACATAAAAAATTGGACGATAGACGATCTGAATAAATGGTATCAAATGTGGTATGCGCCCAATAATGCCATTTTGGTTGTCGCGGGTGATGTCAATTCAGGTGATGTCTATAGATTGGCCAAAAAATACTTTGGGCCATTGAAACCCAGTGTTCTTGATCCGGTCAAACCACGAACCGAAGTAAAACAGCATGGTGAGCGCCGGATGGTTGTTAAGCTCCCCGCCAAGTTACCCTATCTGGTGATGGGGTATAAGGTGCCTGGTTTGTACGGTGTGGAGCGGGAGTGGGAAGCCCACGCTCTGGAAGTGTTGGCCAGTGTATTGAGTGGTGGCGGTAGCACCCGGTTCCCGAGGCGGTTGGTGCGGGAACAGCAAATTGCCGTGTCAGCCGACGCGGGTTACGATGGTTACGGTCGGTTGCCGTCGTTATTTTATCTTGATGGCACACCGGTTCAAGGCAAGTCACTTACCGAGTTGGAAACTGCCATAAAAGTGGAGATTCACGCGTTGAAGGAAAATACTGTCACTCTCGAAGAGCTTAATAGAATTAAGTCACAAGTATTGGCAAATGCCATATATGAAAGGGATTCCATTTTTTATCAAGCGATGCAGATCGGAACGTTAGAAACAGTCGGTTTAGGTTGGGAAAAAATGGAAGAGTATGTCGACCGAATAAATAGCGTTACGCCACGTCAAATTCAGTATGTTGCTCAAAAGTACCTGGTTGATGACGAATTGACTGTCGCTTTTTTGGAGCCACTGCCGATGGAACAGAAGCAATCGACGGCCAAGAAATCTACAGGAGGGCGTCATGCGCATTAAATTGGGAATCGTTTTATTATTGAGTATGTTTATAACCTGTGTACAGGCAGGCCCGGTGATACAGCAATGGACATCAAGTGGTGGGGCGAAGGTTCTTTTTGTCCGAACACAGGGTTTGCCTATGGTAGATATTCAGGTGCTGTTTTCTGCGGGTAGTGCCTACGACGGTGATAAGTACGGGGTTGCGTCCCTGACGTCGGCATTGCTGGATACAGGAGCTGGAGAATGGAATGTTGATCAGATTGCTGAACGTATGGAGGGTGTTGGAGCTCAGCTGGGTTCAGGGTCAGCCCGAGATTCTGCGTGGGTTACGTTGCGTAGTTTGACCGAGCCGAAAAATCTGGACATCGCGTTGGCTACACTTCATGCAGTAATTACCTCGCCACAATTTACTAGCAAGGATTTTAACCGGGACAAAAAAAGGGTATTGGTGGGTTTAAAGCAGCAAGAAGAATCTCCAGAAGTTGTAGCGACGATCGCTTTTTTTAATGCGATGTACGGGGATCATCCCTATGCACATCCAACTAGCGGTACAATTGAATCTGTTGGAAATATCCAGCGGGACGACTTGGTAGCGTTTCATAAGCAATTTTATGTTTCCAGGAATGCGCTAGTGGTTATGGTGGGTGATGTAACCCGCGCCAAAGCCTCAGCAATGGCCGACAGCCTGCTTGACGGATTACCGGAAGGCGCAAAGGCTCCCGATTTACCTCCTATTGGACCACTGGGAAAATCAGATAAGATTATCAAGCGGTTTCCCTCGGCACAGACCCATATTCAATATGGGATGCCGGTTGTTCAACGACAGGATCCTGACTATTTTCCGCTCTATGTTGGAAACCACATTTTAGGTGGCAGCGGCTTTGTTTCCCGCGTGGTAAATGAGATCAGGGAAAAGCGAGGACTGGCTTACAGTGCTTCCAGTTATTTTTCTCCCATGACTAGGAAAGGCCCTTTTATAATGGGGCTTCAGACCCGAAACGATCAAGCGGAGAAAGCTTACTCAGTTTTGACCAATACACTTCAGGAATTCATTGATAATGGTCCCACCGAAAAAGAATTAGTCTCCCACAAGAAAAATATTACCGGGGGGTTCGTCTTGCGCATCGACAGTAACAGTAAATTGTCTGATTATCTCGCGATGATCGGTTTTTATGGGTTGCCATTAGACTATCTTGACAAATTTTCCGATAAAGTAAATGCGGTTACACGCAGGCAGATTAAAAATGCATTTAAGCGGCGTGTTCAACCTGAAAATTTCCGTACCGTAATGGTGGGCGGAGCGTAGGAGCTAGAGAGGCTGTGCGAGGATTGATCTGGGTGCGCGATGATGATGTCTTGTTCTGGATGTATATTATATACCTCTCGCGCCCAAGAACACCCATTTTCAGCGCGCATCTATTAGCGAAGTTGCGAAGAGCCTCGTTGTAGAACCTTGAAAGAGATGATTCTTCCTGTGATTATACGCCTCACTCTTCACGAAAATCTACCCGCTCAAAATGGGCATTCTTGAACGCGAAAGGTATATCGTTGATATGGACAATTTAGGTTTAGCATTTCCCCTTGAAAGAGTGGGCACTATATTGGATAATTACCCGCTGAGCCCTAAATAGGGTGGTTAGGAACCGGATAAATAAGTTGTGGAAATGGTGACGAATTTTTGTTCTAGTTCAAGGCGGGAAAAGAGGCGCGTAGTAAGCTAAGGAACGGGAAACAAATAAATTGTACATTATGGCGCAGTATTTTTGTTTGTCTTCATTCGTATAGCAACGGGCGCATAGCTGGCTACGTAACTGTTGCTTACGAATGAAGACGGACAAAAAGGCAAACAAGAATGTATAAGTTATTTATTTCCAGTTCCTTTAAGTATGTAACTCTTTTTCTAACGCCAAAATGGAACAAAAAGACAAGTCAGATTCGGAAGTTAGTTGATGTAGGTTCCTTAATGTACTGGACAATTTTATGGCGAACCTCGCCGGTCCCCCCGCAATGATACCTTGTAAACCCCGTCAGGCCTGGAAGGGAGCAGCGGTAGCAAGAGATTCGTGTGCCGGGGTGTGGCTGGTGTGGTTTGCCACCCTTCATTATCCCGTTTAACAGCCTTTACGTATGATCTTCCGGTATTCCAAATGTGGTTTCTGGGGTCGACAACAAGGCGAAAAATGTCAATTTATGCATTTCGTAGAATGCTATCGGTAAAAACTGCAGTATACAAGACGCTGAAATTTCATCTGAGAAGGGGCATGTAAATGAGCTACCAGGTCCTTGCCCGAAAATGGCGTCCACGTAATTTTAGTCAAGTTGTAGGCCAGGAACACGTTGTTAAGGCGTTAACCAATGCTTTGCAACATGATCGGATGCACCATGCGTACCTGTTTACTGGAACCCGGGGTGTCGGAAAGACGACTTTGGCGCGTATCCTTGCCAAAGTGATTAATTGTGAATCCCGGCGAGGTTTTGAGCCGTGTGGTCAATGTAGCATATGCAGTGAGGTGGATGAAGGTCGATTTATCGATCTCATTGAAGTTGATGCGGCTTCCCGCACCAAAGTTGAAGATACTCGAGACTTGCTCGAAAACGTCCAGTACGCGCCCAATCAAGGACACTACAAGGTCTACTTGATAGATGAAGTGCATATGTTGTCGGGACATAGTTTTAACGCATTGCTAAAAACCCTCGAAGAGCCACCAGCCCATGTCAAGTTTTTGCTGGCCACGACCGATCCGCAAAAAATTCCCATCACGGTTTTGTCTCGCTGTCTACAACTCAATTTAAAGCGTTTGTCCGTGGACCAAATCGCTGGTCAAATGGAGTTTATCCTCAAAGATGAAAAGATCGAGTATGATCAGAGGAGCCTAAATGCGATAGGCCGGGCGGCGGATGGCAGTATGCGGGATGGTCTAAGCCTGCTTGATCAAGCGATTGTTTATGGCAGTGGTAGAGTAACTGAAAAAGACGTTGATGCCATGTTAGGAAGTGTGGCGACCCAACCTGTCAGTCAATTATTGGAAGGACTGATCGATGGCAATGCCAAAAATATCATGGAAACGATTTCCGGATTCTATGCTCAGGCTGCAGACTTTGCCGAAGTATTGCAACAATTCCTCCTGCTATTGCATCGTATTGCCCTGACGCAAATGATGTCAGAGTTTATCGCAGATGATGACGACGCTGAGATGATTCTGGCATTTGCGGGGAAATTGAGCCCAGAAGACGTCCAGTTCTACTACCAGGCAGGATTGGTTGGTCAGCGGGATTTACCACTGGCACCTGACCCACGAAGTGGCTTCGAAATGGTTTTATTGAGAATGCTGGCTTTTCGACCGGTAGAAATTCAAGCGACTTCGGCTTTCCCAGAAAAGGGAGTAGACCCTGGGGAAAAACCTGAATCCCTACTCACCCCATTATCCGCGGTAACCGGGGAAGTAGAGGCAGCAATTGACAACAGTATTCCAAAAGAAAAAAATAGTAAAAACGAGCAGTGGTTTGATGTTATTCAGGCGATTAACATAAAAGGGTTGGTCAAAGAACTAGCCAGCAATACAGTTCTGGAAAATATCGACGAAAAAAATTGCTTGTTGCGCTTGGCACCGGAGCACGCTCAACTTCGTAGTAGCAGGGTAGAGTTGGCACTACAGGCAGCGATACAGGAGTACTATAAAAAACCGCTAAAACTGATTATTAAAGTTGAAGCATTTGAACAAGAGACATTAGCAACACTTCAGAAAAAGCAGCGGGACGACCGTCAGAAGGCCGCAGAATTGTCGATAGATCAAGATCAGAATATAAAGGCACTGAAAGAAACCTTTGATGCCCAAGTGTTACCCGGCACCATTGAACCGATTGACTAAGGAGCGCGCACGTAATAAATTGGGCGACTAGCGCAGGATTTTTGTTTGTCTTCAAGGCGTAGCAATAGGCGCATAGCAAGCTATGTAACTGTTGCTACAACGCAGAAGACGGACAAAAAGACAAGTCAGTTGCCGAAATTATTATGTGCACGTTCCGTTTAAAGAGAGAATGATATGAAAAATCCATTGGGAAATCTCATGCAGCAAGCGCAGCAAATGCAGGAAAACCTGCAAAAAGCACAAGAAGAATTTGCAGCGATAGAAATAACAGGCGAAGCTGGCGGTGGGCTGGTTAAAGTTGTTATGAACGGAAAAGGTGAGGCCCGGCAGATTGTGATAGATGATAGCTTGGTTGGCGACGATAAGGAAATGCTGGAAGATCTGGTGACTTCCGCTTTCAATGATGCTGTTCACCGGGTGGAAAAAATGAAAAAGGAAAAAATGTCGGGACTGACGGCTGGATTTGATTTGCCTCCCGGTTTTAAGATGCCCTTCTAAATAATGGAGCAGACAGGGCTGTTAGGACAACTCATGGAAGCTCTGCGTTGTCTGCCTGGGGTTGGCCCCAAGTCTGCGCAAAGGATGACATTTTACCTGTTGCAGCGAGACAAAGAAGGCGCACGCTTTCTTGCCCAGGCTTTGCTCGAGGCAGTGGAAAAAATCGGCCATTGTAAAGACTGTCGAACACTCACTGAAGAGTTATTGTGTTCTATCTGTGCAAGTAAATCCAGGGATCGCTCAAAGATGTGTATTGTGGAGACTCCGGCTGATGTTTTTGCTGTTGATCAGGCGACGGTATTTAACGGCTTGTATTTCGTGCTGCACGGTAGTTTATCGCCTTTGGATGGTATTGGACCGCAAGAATTGCGTCTGGATATACTAGAAAATCGCCTTGCTTCAGGTGAAATTGATGAGTTGATTCTAGCGACAAATACCACTGTAGAAGGTGAAGCGACAGCCTTTTATATCAGTGAACTTGCGAAACATCTTGACGTACGGACGACCCGGATAGCTCATGGTGTTCCACTCGGTGGGGAACTGGAATTCACTGACAGTGGAACCTTGTCACATGCGTTTAGCGGTCGTAGAGAGGTTCAATAATGGGAGATAGCGAGCGTGACTGATTGTCTTTTCTGCAAAATGATAGCAGGTGAAATTACCCCAGATAAGGTTTATGAAACTGACCACCTGTTGGCTTTTCGGGATATTAAGCCACAAGCTCCCAGCCATATCTTGATTATACCCAAACAACACGTAGCAACCCTGAACGATTTGGATCAACCCTCTCTGGCTGGCGAGTTACTGTTTGGGGTGAAAAAAGTCGCAGAAATAGAGGGGTTAACAGCTGACGGGTATAGAACCATAATTAATTGCAATGTCAACGGTGGGCAGGAGGTTTATCATCTTCACTTGCACGTGCTCGGTGGAAGACAAATGGTTTGGCCGCCAGGCTGATGTGTAACAAAGAAACAAGGTCAGAACACCGGGGGGCTTGCTGAATTTGTTTTGATCCCTTGGTAGAAATGGCTTTAGCCGCTCCTATCAAGGGAATGGGTGTGATTAAAAGTGAAGTAAATGAATAATTTCATGTCCTTCATGCTCTTCTATGGTTAAGATAAGTAACGTTACCTTTAGCCACCATTCCTTAAGTTCAGAATCCCTGATCTCACGGAATTTGTATTGATACCTACGTTAGGAGCGGCTTTAGCCGCGATCTCGCCCGTGATCGCGGCTAAAGCCGCTCCTACGAAGAGAAGTCGTTATTCTAAGCTCAGAACAAAATCCCATGAATGTCTATAACCTTTTGATTCACCGTGATG
>JAZGGE010000095.1:0-15435 GCA_036480195.1 Methylococcales bacterium | reverse complement strand
AATGGAAAAACTGCAGGGACAGTACGCCACTGCCATCACTTATCCTGCAAACCAAAAAACGGCGGCGAGTACCTAATATTTCAGTTTGTTGAACCCGACCTTCTACCAATACTTTCTGTCCAGCACCTAGGTGGACTATAGGCACAATCCGAGTTCGATCTTCATAACGGATGGGGAGATGAAAAAGAAAATCCTGAAGACAATGAATCCCAAGTTTATCCAGGCGTTTTGCAACCCCAGAACCCACACCGTTCAATGACGTAACAGGAAACTCATCCAGCACTTGCGCAGGCATAGTCCTGTAAAAAGCAATTGAGCACGGATTTATAGCCCAAGATATTAGTTTCACAGAGCTTTAAAAAAAACTTGAGATCACCCATATAGGTATAAGCGGAGATTCTTAACAAATGCAACTAAATCTATATCTTGTGATGCAATCGTAAGAAACTACTTTTTTAGGACAATAGCTAATAATCACCATATTCTTCAAATATGACCATAACCCCATCCATCTCCACCAACGCACCCACCGGCAGCGCAACCACACCGATAGCTGCCCGGGCAGGATAGGGCTCCTGAAATAATTCTGCCATGATCTGATTAACCAGGGGGAAGTGAACAAGATCAGTCAAGTAGACGTTTAGCTTGACAATTTCCTGCAAACTGCCACCCGCACCCTTTGCCACTGCACTTAAGTTGTCTAACACCCTTCGAATCTGTTCCTCAATACCCCCATTGACCAGTTCCATTGTTAACGGATCCAATGGAATCTGCCACAGTATTATCAACCTTAATCGCTTGAGAATAGGTTCCGATTGCTTTTGGTGCCTGATCTGTCTGGACAACCACCCTGTTGCCATAGTTAAGTTCTTTCTTCATGTCTTATCCAAGAAAATCTCCTATCCCTATTACCCGGAACCACCCTTCTTGTTTCTTGCTCTATGAACACTCAGTACGACAGACAGGTTTTTCAACGCCCGGATTACTTCGGCAAGATGCCGACGATCCTTCACACTCAAAGTAATTAAATCCTCGGTAACGTGTCCATCCTGACTTGTAATAGCAAAATTTTCAATATTTGAGCCCGCTTTGGATATTGCAGACGCAACCATTGCCAGTGAACCCCGCTGATCTTTCATCCCAACATCTAACGCCACAGAAAACTCACCACTGACACTATGATCCCATTCAATATCCAGCCAACCTTGGCTTTTTTTACGATTATCAAAAATGTTTAAACAATCGTTCAGGTGGACAACAATACCTGTTCCCGGATTAAACAATCCAACAACCGGATCCCCTGGAATAGGGTGGCAGCATTTGGCCAAACTGACAACTGTTCCTTCCGTTCCTTTAATCATGAGAGCGGCATGAGTAACAGACTCCATGTCTTCCAAAACGATTTCTGTATCCACTATTCCAGAGCACAGTCGTCTCGCAGTCAGAAACGGCATTCGATTCCCTAAGCCAATTTCTTCCAACAATTGATCCAGACTCTCGAGATCCAAGGCTTTCAGTAGCTCTGCAATCCGTTGCAACGGAATATCCTCTATTTTGGTTTTTAGAGAAAATAGTTCTTGCTCCAACAATCGCCGTCCCAGAGAACTCGCTTCCTTAGCCTTAAAATTCTTAAGATAGGATCGAATACCCGCTCTGGCTTTAGCGGTAATAACATAATTTAGCCATCCTGGATTGGGTCGTGCCCAAGTGCTGGTAATAATCTCTACGGTTTGCCCATTCACCAGCTTTGTCTGCAGTGGTATCAAGCGCCTGTCCACCCGTGCAGCAACACACGTATTGCCGACATCAGTATGGACAGAATAGGCAAAGTCAACAACCGTCGCACCGCGAGGTAATTTGACAACCTCCCCCTGAGGTGTGAACACGAAAGTTTCCTGGGGAAATAGATCAACCTTAAGATTCTCGATAAACTCCAGCGAATTACCAACTGATTCATGAACCTCAAGAAGATTTCTTACCCACTCATGGGCACGGGCTTGCGGATTTACTTCAGATTTTTTTCCATCTGATTTGTAAAGCCAATGGGCTGCAATTCCTGATTTCGCCATGCGATGCATATCATAGGTCCGAATCTGAACCTCAATAGATATCCCATAAGGCCCAACCAATATAGTATGAAGAGATTGATAACCATTGGATTTTGGCAATGCAATATAATCTTTAAATTTTCCAGGAAGGGGTTTGTATAAATTATGTACCGTGCCTAAAACCAAATAACAGCTATTGATGTCACTGGTCAGAATGCGAAAAGCATAAACATCAAAAACTTCAGAAAATGGGATTTTCTTGTTCCGCATTTTTCTATAGATGCTATGCAAGTGCTTTTCCCGACCGACCACGTTGCTCGTGATCCCCGCCTCATCAAGCCGCTTTTTGACAGTACTTTCTATGGTCGAAACCACTTCTTTCCTACGACCCCGCCTTTCCCTAACCTCTTGATTAAGCACTCTGTAACGCATAGGATACAAGGATTTAAATCCTAATCCTTCCAATTCCAAACGGATCTGATTCATACCCAATCGGTTCGCAAGAGGCGCATAAATATCCAACGTTTCCCTGGCTATACGCCGTCTTTTATCCGCCGCCATTGCCCCTATCGTACGCATATTATGAAGTCGATCTGCCAACTTAACCAAGATCACCCGTAAATCTCGTGCCATGGCGAGGAACATTTTACGAACATTCTCGGCTTGTGCTTCTTCAGCACTTGACTTGCTATCCAGTTGAGTAAGTTTGGTCACTCCATCAACCAACCCGGCCACTTCCTCTCCAAACACTTCACTGACTTGTTCGATACTAATTACTGTATCTTCAACAACATCATGCAGAATCGCTGCCATAAGTCCTTTTTGATCGATTCGCATCTCGGCAAGAATCATAGCTACGGACAATGGATGACAGATAAACGGCTCACCACTCTTCCGGAGCTGGCCAGCATGGGCATTGGCTGCAAAATGATAGGCGTCAACTACCTCATCAACCGCTTCCGGTTCAATATAGGTTTTGATCATTGAACAGAGGCGCTGGTTGAGCTTATCTTCCGGCGATTCCGTCACAACCTCAGTGGCGATACTATTCATAATGCAATCGTCTCAATCACCCCGCGTTAATGTGCCCTACTCAGCATCTACTTCCTTATTGTCTTTAACTACTGCCGTAGCTACGATCTCGTCTTCAATCACGTCGCCCAATTGTTCTTTGGCCGATGCTCCAATCACATGCCCTGCTGCTATTTCCCGCAAAGCAATAACAGTCACTTTATCAGTCCCAGCTTCCACCATAGGCTCCGCTCCATTCGCCAATTGCCTTGCTCGCTCGGCAGCCTTGCGTATCAGTTCGAACCGGTTATCTACATTTTCCAAACAATCTTCTACAGTAACTCTCGCCATCTATTCACCTCAACTTAAACTCAAAAAAATTTAACCTACCTTTGCGAATCCAGGTTTAAAATAAACATCCAAGCTTTTCCAAACCAGATAGCCTATACTAACACGATGTGTCCGTATGTCCGCCTAGCTTTTATACTGTTTCTTGCACTGATTCAGACCGTTGCGCCTTTAGTTCATGCACATACGAATTCAGGTGAAACAGAACAAGGCTTGCATTTGCCCGGATTTGAGATTATTACTGGAAGTACTGAAAGATTAGTGGATTCAGTGGTTCATCCTTGCCAGAATCCTCCAGGAATCGTCGTCCAAGTTAACAGTGGCACGTTTCCTGATGCATCCAGGATAAAAAGGACTCCCTCTTCTCTATTCATTCCAATACCACATCGTGCTTTTCCTGACACACCCATCCCCCTGTATTTATCCCGTGACCTGCCATCTCTATTCCCTTCACAATTAGAACCCGGAACACGGCTAACTCGAGCACCTCCTCTAAACATCATTTGAATCATCAGGCTTCCTCTTCTTTGTAAGAGCTTACTGTTTCAGTACGCTGCATCGGAGAACTGGGAACTGCCAATCACCAACACGTGGGACTTAAATTATCCTTACGCGTTCGCTATTAACCGCTATGCCAGGCATAAACTAGCGATGGATATTATCTATAAACAACTTAGCATTTGTTTGCTTTGCCTTGTATTCACAACACCCCTGCAAAGCCAAGAAAAATGGGCGGTTGGCCACATCGACCCCTTAGCAACAGACCCCGACTTAAGTCTAAAAGACGTGGTCGCTGCCTCATTGTCTCGGTATCCGCAATATGCCGTATTACAATCCATGAAAGAAGAAGCAGCAGCTCTGGAACAGCGGGGAAATAGCTGGCTTTCCGGTTCGCCCGACGTATCCTTTCAATATGAAGGTGAACAGCCCGGAGAGGACGTAGGATTTTATGCCTATCAAACAGAATTCAACCTTCCACTATGGAGATGGAATCAGCGAAATAGTGGGCAAAATCTAGCCAAAAAAGCCGCTGGGAATACGGAAAACTACACCCAAGCCTTACACTTCCAAATTGTCGGATTAGTGAGGGAGTCTTTATGGGATCAGGCATTACAAGAAATACGATGGACGCTCGCAAAAGACATTCTCAAAGTCGCTGATCGGCTCGTGGTTTCTGTCAAACGACGGGTTGAACTCGGAGATCTAGCACGTAGCGACCTTTTGCTGGCGCAACGCTATCAGCTGGAAAAACGTTCAAAAGTAAATCAGGCAGAAGCTGAAATGATGCACGCTCGCAAACGTTATAGCAGCTTGACAGGGCTGAAATCAAAACCCGCAGTATATGAAGAAAAGAAAAGTAAAATCGTAGGTATTTCTTCAGAGCATCCCGCCTTGCTACTTGCCAATTCCGAGATAACGGTAAAAATGGCCGAACTAAAATGGCTACAAACGGCAGGGTCAGGGTCGCCTGTACTTAGCGTTGGCCTCACCCGGTGGCGCGATCAAAAAAATGAGCCTATCACCGATGGTTTTAATGCAAAAATCACCTTACCTTTTGGAGGTAGTACTCATGCGGCACCTGGTATTGCAGCTGCAAATCGGTCGCTGACGGAAGCACAGGCACGCCACAAAGCATTTTTGCGGAATTTAAATCTGGAGTTTCATGAAGCAACTCATTCTCTGGAAATTGATGAAACAGAGTTGGAAATTGCAAAACAGGCCAAAGTTATCGCTGAAGACTACCTGAGATTAAGCCGAATTGGCTTTGATGCGGGGGAAATCAGACTCTTTGATCTACTTAATATTGAGGCCGAAGCCCACACAACCATCGGTAATGCCAAGCAACGGGCCATTATGCTAAAACGAGACATCGCCCGTTATAACCAAACAGTCGGAGAGCTTCCCTAATGCAATCGTATCGAATTCTCAGCTATTTTCTGCTCTCCATTTCCTGCGCGATGGCCGAAGAGCAACTCACCTTTGGAAAACAACAGACTCAAAACCTCGGCATTCAGACATCCTCTCTGAAAGAGACATCAGAAATTCAAATAGCGCACGCCCCTGGGCGCATCAGTATACCGCCTGCCCATGATGTTATTGTCAGTTCCCCACAATCCGGACTTATCAAAAACATCACCGTCACCGTCGGAGAACAGGTCGAAAAGGGACAAATTCTTGCGTTGCTCGAAAGCCCTGATTTACTGGCGCTCAAACAACGCTACTTAACAACCGAAAATCAACTTCAAATCGCGGAAAACCAATTTATTCGAGATCAGCGAATGTTTAAGGAAGGCATTATTGCTGAACGCCGACTCAAGGAATCACAAAGTCACTACCGTATCCTGTCAACGGAGCTATCGGAAGCCACACAGTTACTTACCGTAGCAGGTCTCAGTACATCTGAAATCAATCGCCTTTCCAAAAACCGACAAATGGCAGGCACCTCCCCTATTCGCGCTCCATTCACAGGCATTGTGCTGGAACGTAAAATATCTACAGGCCAACGGGTCGCCGCCATGGCAGCATTATTTCGTGTTGCGAACATGAAGCAGTTGTGGGTAGAAATCTACGTTCCCCAGGAGCAAGCGACACGCATACAACCCAATGATGAACTCACTATCGAAGGTTATACGGTTAAAGCGAAAATCGCCCTAATCGGGCGCAGCGTAAACCCACACAATCAGACTGTCATGGTACGGGCTATACTCGAAAACCCGCCTCCAAACCTGCTTGCAGGCCAAACTATCCGAGCGACCATCATCCGCAAGGGACAATCCCCACTGTTTGTTATTCCTGACTCGTCAATCGCCCGGAAAGGAGATCAGACGGTTGTATTCATTAGTAACGATAACGGTTTTGAGGTCAAGCCCGTAACCATTATCGCAGTACAAAACAGGGATTTCATAGTACAAGGTAAACTGAATCGCAAAGAAAAGATTGTTACCCATGGTGTTGCCACACTCAAAGCCCATTGGTTGGGGATTGGCGGGAGCGACTGATGGCTTCGCTGATTCAATTCGCTTTAACCCAAAGAACCCTGATTATTCTAGCTGTACTGCTTCTTATTGGTAGTGGTTATTATTCAGCTAAAGAACTACCCGTGGATGCTTTTCCCGATGTTTCCCCTGTTCAGGTCAAAATCATCGTCAAAGCCAGAGGAATGACACCGGAAGAAATCGAATCCCGCATTACCACACCCATCGAACTCGAACTATTAGGCATCCCCCAGCAAGTAATGCTCCGTTCCATTGCGAAATACGCCCTAACCGACATCACCCTGGATTTTGCCGAAGGGACTGACATTTACTGGGCTAGACAACAAGTAACTGAACGTTTGACTGCTGTATGGGGAAGCTTACCCGAAGGAATCGAAGGCGGTATTGCGCCGATGACCACGCCATTGGGTGAGATGTTTATGTTTACCATAGACAGTGACAATGTCTCCTTAATGGAACGACGACGGATCATGGATTGGGTCATCCGGCCTGCATTACGAACTGTGCAAGGTGTTGCCGATGTAAACGCCTTGGGCGGCCTGGTGCGAAGCTACGAGGTCATCCCCGACAACGACCGCATGACCCGGCGCGGCGTTACTATGGAACAAATGGCAGAAGCTTTACGTACCAATAATCGGAATGATGGTGCGGGACGCCTCCACGAAGGGGAGGAAACTCTTCTGGTAAGAGCGGAAGGCCGTATCAAAACGCTGGAGGATGTCCGCAATATCGCTGTTAAAGTAGTAGATAACTTACCCATTATAGTAGGCGATATTGCAACGGTTCGCATTGGGGCTTTAACCCGCTTCGGCGCCGTAACTCAGGACGGTAAAGGAGAGACAGTGGAAGGGTTGGTTCTGAGCCTTCGGGGCGCAAATACCCGGCAAGTAGTAAATGAGATACGGGAAAAGTTAGCTGAAATCACACCCAGCTTACCTGAAGGCGTCTCGATCAACATATTCTATGATCGCAGTAATCTGGTCAATCTGGCAATCAAAACCGTTTCCAATTCCCTTTACCAGGCCATTTTTCTCATTGTCCTTTTGCTGCTATTGTTCCTAGGCAATTTATCGGCCGCGTTTACCGTATCACTGATTCTTCCACTTTCTACCTTGTTCGCCGTAATCATTATGTCGAAACTGGGAATGACTGCCAATCTGATGAGTCTCGGAGGCTTGGCAATCGCTATAGGCATGTTGGTCGATAGCGCCATCGTTGTGGTCGACAATATCACCATGCAATTGGCCAACCGTAAAAAAACCGAACATCTTCCCCGCCTCCATATAATTTACCGAGCGACCCGGGAAGTCGCCACACCGATCACCTCAGGAACCCTGATTGTCATCATTGTTTTTTTACCCCTTTTAACTCTACAGGGTTTGGAAGGCAAACTATTCTCGCCGATGGCTTTAACTATTGTGTTTGCTCTCAGCGGCGCTTTGCTACTGGCATTAACAGTCATTCCGGTGTTCGCCTCCTTTTTTCTGCGTACTGTTTCCGATAAAGAGCCTTGGCTATCGAAAAAACTTCATAGTATTTACGCACCACTGCTTGCAGCGTCTCTTATCCATAGAAAAGTGATTTACTTCGTCACGGGAGCTTTTCTTATACTCACAGTATTTGGATTCACTCAAATTGGAAAATCCTTTCTTCCCTCAATGGATGAAGGCGATATTGTGGTTCAAACGGAAAAACTTCCATCCATCACCCTGAAGCAATCCGTTGAGATCGACAGCAAGGTTCAGTCAGCAATATTGGCGGAAATACCGGAAGTCACCCGCATCATTTCTCGAGTTGGATCCGACGAGATTGGCCTCGACCCAATGAGTCTTAATGAAACAGATGCGTTCTTCGTACTAAAACCCAAAGACCAATGGCAAGCCGACGATAAAGAAGCATTAACCGAAAAAATTCGGAAGGTGCTGGACACTATTCCTGGAATTGCCTATGGATTTACTCAACCCATCGAAATGCGTGTTTCTGAAATGCTTACTGGTGTAAGAGGAGATGTTGCGGTCAAGGTTTTTGGGACAGACCTTAATACTCTCGATGAAACTGCGAAGAAAATTGCCAAAGTGCTTCAGACTATTCCCGGTGCATCCGATATTTTCAAAAGCCAGAACGAAGGCATGCAATATCTGCAAATCGAAATCGATCGTTTTGCTACCGGGCGGCTCAGAATTGATGTGAATTCACTGGAGCAGAACCTGCGCGCCCAAATTGCCGGTCTACGTCTGGGTATCGTCCAGGAAGGCCGTGAGCGTACTCCTCTGATTGTAAGGGGATCTCATAGCCCGGCAAGTTTTTCCGCCTTGCAAATCACCCTTCGGAATGGCCATCAAATCCCACTCACTTCCATCGCGAAAGTTAAACGGGTGGAAGGTGTCGTCGCAGTTGAACGGGAACGGGGACAACGATTCGCTGTCGTCCGCTCTAATGTCCGTGGCCGTGACCTGGTCGGTTTTGTAAATGAAGCCCGCCAAGCCGTAAAAGAGCAAGTGACTCTTCCTACCGGGTATTACATCGAATGGGGTGGCCAGTTTGAAAATCAACAACGGGCAGCTGACCGACTCAGCTTAGTAGTTCCCGTCTCCTTGCTACTGATTTTCCTGTTGTTGTTCTCCACGTTTCAATCCATCCGTGAGGCAATCCTGATTCTGTCCAATATTCCTTTGGCGCTGATAGGGGGGGTGCTGGGATTATGGATTTCCGGTGAATATTTATCCGTCCCGGCATCGGTTGGCTTTATCGCCCTGCTGGGTATTGCGGTACTCAACGGTGTCGTTATGGTCAGCTACTTCAATTCCCTGCGCTCGCTTGGCATGGATATGAGGCAGGTCGTAGTCGAAGGCTCCATGCGCCGCTTAAGACCTATCTTAATGACAGCGGCCAGTACCGCATTTGGCCTCTTCCCGCTACTCATCGCCACTGGCCCCGGCTCAGAAATCCAACGCCCCTTAGCCATAGTCGTCATTGGCGGGTTAGTGACATCAACACTTTTAACGTTGATACTACTGCCTATTCTTTACCATCAATTCTGTGCTCCCAAAAAGTAGACGACTCGTTAGGGCTAGTTATGCCTCTCGCGTCCAAGAATACTCATTTTCAGCAGGCATTTTTTCACGAAGCGCGTCGTAGTAGAACCTTGCAAGAGTTGACTCTTTCTGCGGCTCTGCGCCTAGCTCTCCACGAAAATCTACCCACTCAAAACAGGCATTCTTGAACGCGAAAGGTATACCATTAATCATTATGATAGGATGGAGTAATGACACCATTATCCCAGGTTAGCAATTGAATGAGTTGATAGAGCGGCCATGGCGTTAAGGCACGCGGGATTACCAAAACTGAGCTGAAAAAATACAGTCAGGAAGGGAGAACATGAATAACGGACAGCCAATCAACATACATCGCTCTGTTTGCAATGAACTACACTCGATCCTTTCATCTCTGAAGAACGAGATAAAAGCCGATGTTGCCACCTTATACGTTTATGACTCTAAGAATGGAAGCTTTCATCTTCCGGTAGGGATCGGGTTGCGCGATCCCGATTCGTTCAACGACCCCATCATGCGACCAAGGGCGGATAGAGTCGCTGCTAAAGTGACTCTTGGCGACTCACCGTTATGTATTGAGCGAATCGAGGAGTATCCAGAACTCTTTGGGGCTTTTGCTAACCGTGAGCGTGTTAGGTCGTTTGCAGGAATGCCTTGTCTTGTTGGTGGACAGGTCGTTGGTGTGTTATTTGTCAATTTTCGTAGCCAGCATTCATTCAGCGAGCAAGAAGTGGAACTATGTCAAGGTTTCGCATTTCGTGTGGGCACCGCAATAGTCGAATCGTCGATATTGCAAAATTTGCCGGAAGTGTCTGTTAAACCGGCATCTTCTCAAGAAAAAAATTTGCAGGGCATCGTTGAGCTTGCTGGCTCTACCACCAATTCTTTGATGGGGATATGGTTGTTCGATCCAAAAGAAAAAGATCGATTATGTCTCCGGGCTTCGACTAGTTTTCCGAAAAGCTACCGGGAAAAGGCGTATCGCACCTTGGATGACGATTCTATAATTTGCAAGGTATTTTCTACCGGCAATGAGCAGTTTATAGAAGATCTGCAAAGCGATGAACACTTTTATTTTAAAAAGATCGCAAAAGATGCAGGCTGGCGATCCGTTTTTTGTTGTCCCATTACCAGCCGTGGTAAACGGGTCGGGGTAATCGAATCGTTTACTTTTTATCCTTGGCGTCACGATCAAAGTTTAATCATGACCCATCGTCAATTGGCTGATTTGATTGGAGTGACTTTGGAAAACTCACGTCGTTCGGAGGAGGCGGAGCAGCTTGCCGGTTTGGCTCGAAAAATGACCATTGAACCGGATTTTAAATCGATCTTACAAAGCATTGTCAATACTGCTCGCGAACTAACGGATGCGGATTCTAGTTCCGTTTTCCTTTACGAAAAACGTACTCGCCAATTCACTCTTGGTGTTCGCAGTCCTTTCCAGGAGGACGTAAAAATTGAGTTGCCTCGTATTAACGGACTGACTAAACACATTATTAATACGGGAGAAATCGTACATATCCGTAACTCTGGAGATGACAAGCGTTCGAAAAAGCTTAAAGCGACGGAACGCGCCAAGTCTTTGATTGGTATTCGATTGGACGTGGGCCAGGAAGGTGTGGGGGTTTTGTATGTGCGCGGCAAACGAATTGAGCAATTTGTTGAGGCAGATGAAACCTTACTGACAAACATCACAACACAAGCTTCGCTTGGATTTTCCGGACGATTTCTTTTGGGGCCGATTGGGGATATTGAGGATGCTGCCGCCAAGCGATTTGACAAGGAAAAAGTTCTCGATTATGTCTGTCGCGAGATCATGGATTTAGGTTTCAGATTTGCTGCCATCCAATTGATCAGTCAGAAAGACCGAATCATCGAAACAGTATATGTCAAAGGTGCCCCGATAGAGTCTGATTGGTCAGGTGTCGCGAAGCATTCGCTCGACAGTGAGCCCGCAATCAGAGATATCCAGGCTGATATTGCATTAGAGGATCCTCCACTAGTTAAGATCGTTACGGGTTGGTGCGAGAAATTTGATCGATGGATTTACGACGAATTTAACCACCATGCTTACACAAGAGTCTGGGTTCCTATTATCGTGGTGCGGGATGATAAGGGTAATGTTGTAAATGATTGGTTTAATAGTTGGGACGGAAAAGTTGTTTCAGAAGGTAAAGTCTATGATCCAAATGAAGATAGATCTGGCTATATTACCCGTATCAAGATGTCGCTGCCTACTGTAAATCCTAGGCAAAAAGTCGAAATCATAGGTACCATCGAAGCGGGTTATTATGCCTCTGAAGCAGATGAACAGGATTTATCGGAATGGATCAAATGCGATCAGGGAATTGTGTTGGCAAAAAGAGCTGCGAGGTTCGCATTGGATATTCACGAAACAATGCTCCCTTGTGTTCTGGAGACTATCGCCGATCGTGCCTGGGAGATTATCCACGCTGATTCTGCCAGCTTACACTTTCTATACAACCAGGAACGTGAGAAATTTAGCTATGAAGTCTGTATGGGGGAACTTAGTAAAGAGTTCCTCGAAGAGCATCAACCTAGATCGAATGGCTTGGGTCAGACGGCAATTCGTGAGGGCAGGGTGAAATTTGTGCCTGATACAGCCCAGGGACATGCTGAAAATGCACTGCAAGAGATGAACCAACCCGTTTGGGATGTTGGTGTGCGTGCTATGGCTGCGGTGCCTCTCTTGATGGGAGAACAGACTGGCGTTCTCTATGTGCTCTTTCGTAAACCACACCGCTTTACAGATGTCGAAATAGGCTGGATACAGCTATTTGCCAATAGAGCTGTAGATGCGATACGCAACTCCATCACTTATGATCTGATTCGAGACAATGAACGGGCCCTTACTGCCCTTCATACGATTTCAAAGTCCTTGGCGTCCAAACCGCAAGATGAGTATCTATTAAGGCAGATCGCTGGAAACGCCACGAACGTCTTAGCCGCAGATACTACAACCATTGTTGAATATGATGGAGCGGATAAAAGATTTATGATGCCTCCCGATATAGCCGGGCGGTTACTCTACGAACCTGAAAAAGAGAGAATCCGGGAACTGGGACAACTAACGCCTCCAAAGCTTCTGTTGCAGCATACGGATGATGTTTACACTGCCGAGGATTGTGAGAGTGATCCAATCATGAACAGTCCCGAACGTGTCAGAACTAAAAAAGAGTTTTTTATCGAACGAGAAAAGATCAAGTCCTCAGCAGGAATTGTTCTGCAGGTTACAAAAGAAAACCATAGTGACGTCAGGACAAAAGGTATCAACGAAATTGTTGGTGTTATGTTCGTCAATTTCCGTCATCACCATGTTTTCACGGAGCAGGAAAAAAAAATAATAAAAACACTCGCCACCAATGCAGCTATCGCAATCAAAAATCGGCGACTGCTGGCTGTTCTTACAGCAGGCACCCGTGAAATATTGACAACCTTGGATTCAGAAGAACTCTTGGGCCTTATTGTCAAACGAGCAGTCAAAATTACGGGCGGCGATGTAGGCAGTATCCGTATTTTAGAAGGCCTTGCTTCGGATGAATTAGTAGCTTACGCTCAATATCCTGAGGATGAGGCGATTAATGAAAGTCAGCGGTGCATAAAAGTCGGCCACGGCTTTATAGGCAAAGTTGCAAAGGAGAAAGTTGCTCTAATTGTTTATGACACCAAAGATGAGCCAGACCGTAAACCGTTTTTTGAAGGCCTACGTTCGTGTGTTTATGTTCCAATGCTCACTGGAGAGGGAGAATTATTAGGAGTATTAGCATCAGGAAGTCGTAAAAAATCCAAATTTGATGAGCAAGACCGCGTAATGTTGGAGGCATTGGCAGATCAAGCAGTCATTGCTTTGCAAAATACGGAACAGCAGAAGCAACTATCTAGAGTAGAAACCATGGCGACATTAGGAGATATCGCCGGAAATTTAAGTCATCAGGTCAACAACAAAGTAGGGGCGATTAGGGAATTTTCCAAAATCCTCAAAAAGCAAGTAAAAGGCGAAGCGCAACAAACTGTAGAGAAAGTGTATGAGTTGTCGGAGCAAATTTTGGAATGGGTCAACAAGCTCAACAACAGCATACCGAAAAGAGTTGGAGGTGTGGATGTTAAAAAAGCATTGGATACTGCCATCCAAAATATAAGTTTTCACGAAAATATATCAGTTTCCCGCGATTTACCTCCTATGCTTGCTTCAGTAATAGGAGGGGAGTCACTGCTTCAAAGTCTCTTCGTGAATTTATTTCAGAATGCTGTAGATGCAATGCCCTATGGTGGAACTCTACACATTAAAACTCAATTGTTGGAGCGTGATAGTAAGAAATTTATTGAAATTTTAATCAAGGACACCGGTACAGGGATACCTCAGGAACAAATAGATAAAGTATTTGAACGATACTACACGACAAAGGGAGAATGGCATGGTTTTGGACTTTGGTGGAACAAGAATTATATCGAAAGATTGGAAGGAACATTAACAGTGCAAAGCGAACTTGGTAAAGGGAGTTGTTTCACGATCCTTTTGCCGATTTGGAAGAACATTGATTCGTCGTAAGAATTAAAAGAACAGTGTAATGAAAGAATATAAGATCTTGCTTGTTGAGGATGAGTTGGTTTGGTGCGACATACTTAAGCATCATATCCAGACTGCTTTGGATAATTTGAAGATTACCGGCGATATTCAGGTGACCAATAATCTTGAAAAAGCCTGGGACATATTTGAAGGAGAAGAATCTTGGGATTTGTTATGCACAGACATTGCACTGGGTGATGAATTTGGTGACACTGAGGGTACCGTAATAGTTAGCCGGGCCGCAGAGAGAAAAATCCCAACGGTGATTGTAAGTGGCACGGAAGCGGTAACGACACAGCTTGTTCGTAATTTCTTAAAAGTTGATAAAGTCGCAGACTTTTTCGCTAAAAAAAATTTCGATGATAGCTCGTTTGTCAGGCTTGTAGAGAAATTGTTAGCCCCAACCCGTGTATTTATTTGTTATGCACACGCTGATAATGAAGACAGCGATCCGAAAAAACGGTGGTTAGAACGGCTCGAAATAAACTTAAAACCCTTTGAGAGACAAGGGGACATTATGTTTTTTTCTGATAAAGATGTGAAACCTGGTGAGAATTGGCACGAAAGGATTCAGCATGAGCTAAACAATGCTTCCTCTGCAGTGTTACTGGTTAGCAAAGATTTCCTTGCATCAGATTATATCGCGAATAGTGAACTGCCTGTGCTGCTCAAAAATGCTGCCGATGGAGGTTTGAGAGTTTTTCCGATTATAATCTCACCGTGTTCGTACGAACGTATAACGTTCAAGTATCCCGATCCGAGAGTTGGACCTAATGAATTTAAGCTATCGTCTCTGCAAGCAGCAAATCCACCGTCAATGACGTTAAAGGAGATGAATGAAACTGAACAAGATCGAGTTCTACTTGAAGTGGCTAAGCAACTTCTGGAAATCTAAGTTTACGCTAGACAATCCAAAAACCCGGATTTCATGCCATAGATTTAAGAAAAGGCCGCTATTCTAAAAATAATCGGATCTATCTGGTCACAACAACAACCCAGCAAAGACAAAAGGTATTCACCGATTTCCCCCTGGGGAGGCTTGTTGTTCATGCAATGCGACAACAGCATCAACATGAAAAAGTAAACAGTCTGGCTTTTGTAATCATGCTGGATCATATCCATTGGTTATTTTCCTTACAAAATGACAGTAAATTAGCGGAGGTGATGCGTAGTGTAAAAGGAAGATCAGCAAGGCAAATACAACAAATCCGCCGTGAACGAGGTGAAATAACCGAAAAACAAGCGCTATGGGATGCAATCTGGCTGTAGATACTCTCTTAAAACACAAGTCCAAATTCAACAAAGGGCCAAAACCGATTAGGAATTAGCGTCAGCCGGGAACGTGTAAAAGCGTTCCCCGTTAAAGAAATTGTTGGTTTTTAACATGCCAT
>JAZGGE010000094.1:0-3763 GCA_036480195.1 Methylococcales bacterium | reverse complement strand
TCCACCATTTCTTTTTACTCCTTTCGTTGTTGAGTGGAAAATCCCACTGGAGGAATATGCATGCAGACTTTGTGCCAAACTCCGAATCGCTACTCCGGTAGCACCTTTTGTCTTTCCTTCGCCCCGTAAAAGCGGGTAAATTTTTCACACCGTTGTGCAATAGATTGCATTCGGCGATGAAAAGGCGAAAAGAGAATTGTATCGTACCAAACAATGAATCCATTAAGAGTTTACTATAAAGATATATCTTTGCAAGAATCATACCAACTTGAAAAGAGACTTGACTTTTAAGGAAATATATCGTACCATATAATTGTGGACAATAAGTATGTTTACGAAGAATGTGATCCTTATAAGTGGTTTGATAAGAAGATGTCAACCGGTGCATCAAACTGCGTGGTTGTAGACCCCTTGATCCCTTTTCCGGGATGGGAAGACTTTGTGCCCGGCTTTCCTTATGAAGCTTTCGATCCAACCTGGGAGGATTTGGAGTTTACGGTTGATGACCCGTACTACGATTTTGAGGGAGAATGGGTAGTTGTCGAGGCTATTTTATGGACTTGGCATCTTGAGGAGTGGGAAATGTATGACTGCTATTGGGATGAGCCAGCAGACAACTATAAAAAGAGCTGGCATCTTTTCTATGAAAAAGTCACGCGAGCTGAGCTTGAATTCGTGACTACTGTTAGAGGTGGCATTATACCATGTTTGGCGGCAATAAAACTTCTGGCCGGGATCGCTGGTCAGTCTTTGATCAAGATTCCAGATTTTTCTGAGGGAGGAGAATAGTAAATGTTATCACAAACAATTTATTCGCTTGGAGACCCGGGCACTTTCGATATTACGGATAAAGATAATCCACAGTATTACGTGGCTCGTCTTTCTCATGAGCTAAGCGAGAATCTTTACAATCTTCAAACCGCTGGGTTCGATTTCAACCAGATGGAAAACAGCGACTACGCTTCTTTCGAAACCGCTTACGACACCTACTTAACCACATTGGCAACTTGGTTTGATACGGCAGTTCAGGACAGCATGGACGGCGATCCGATCGCAGCGGTTCCAGTGATACCGGACATAACGGCGATTGTCCCCTGGCTGGGGCAGAACCCGTGGTTAACGTTTCTGGCGAAGGTTGCTCTTGACATGGGCATTCGTTGGCTCCGGAAAAAGTTAGACAGCGATACCGACGCAAAAGAGATAACGCAGGTGCTAAGACAGGCGTTAATAGGAGAAATTGATAGTACGGAATATCCTTTGATTGAATTGCTTGCCAACATACCAATAGAAATTATTTTATCGAGGTATGGTAAGGAACTTTCAATACTGCATACAAGTCGACCGTAAAGGAAAGGGGAAGAGAAAATAAATGGCTTATCTGTATGGAGGGGTTACTTGGCGAGGCGATACGGGATCACCTAAAGCACATGAGCTAAGAGTCCCAATAATTAAGGTGGCTTCTGCTGCTCTATTAAGTGCGTTTCGACTAAGCCTAAGGCCTCATTCGAAGTGTAACTTAGCATATTATCACTACTTTGTTGACTATCCCTACCAGCTTACATCGCCGGGAGTAGGGGCAAATGTGGATAAAATTGCTTTGATTTATTTTCGGGATCCCGATTCTCTTATGCCGGAAAGCTTTGCTTATCCCGACCCAATTGCAGCGGATTTAGAGGATGTGGGGTATGGAATAAGAGTAAAACAGAGTGCTGTTATTGCGGTTGTGGGATATCTTTCAACTCTTGCGGGCGTTTCGTATATTCCTCTTTATGGGGTGTATTACCAAGTGGATTAAAATCTAAAACACAAAGGAGGTGAAGACCTATGGCAACAGTTTTAAAGGGCGTAATCACATGGAGAGGAGACACTGGCAGAGGACGTTCAAAGTACGCAAGAAGCACAATCATGGATGTCACGGCGGATGCAGCAATGCAGACTTTGGCGACGGCTTTAACGTCCCACACTGACTGTAATAAAGCCGCAGCCGGCTTTATTACAAAGACTTCCGGGGATGACTCCGCACCAGCGGCATCAGCGGATACTGGCCTAAAAGGAACCGTCTATTTCAGGAATGAAGCCGACCTGCGTGTTCGTTCGGTCACTTTTTCGGCCCCTGTCGCAGCAGATATCGAAGACGTTGGGTATGGTAAAGCATACAAAGCAGCCTCGGTTACTACAATTGTAGCGCTTATAGCAACAGCTACAGGACTGACCCTGACTCCATTGTATGGTACTGTTGAAGATGACATTGGCGCTGTGCCTTAAAAAATGTCGTCCACAAGGGATGCAGCCGGCTCTGCTTCAGCGGCTGTCTCCCGCCTGTACATCAAAGAAACTTACGAAAAAAGAGGGGAAGAAAATGGCGGATAATGAGGAAGAAGAGAGAAGGAACAGGGGAATAATTAAGAATTTCAGGCTTGTTTCTGAGGTGTTAAAATTGATTATTTCGAAGCTAGACAAGATCATTGAGTCTACTGATGAAATCGTGGAAGAATCCAGGGCGGCAAAAAAAAACCACCGCGGCTGAAAGATCACGGCAATAAAAATAACGCCCTGTCGACTCAACCAGAGCGTTATTTTTATATGTGCCGTTCTGCTAATGTTAGTATGGAATAAAAAAATCACAATCCCGGTGATCGCACTCCCAGCATTTTTGAACACAGGAAAGGTCGTCTCTTTCAAATGGTTTTATTTCTGTTTTCTGCGTGACATATGCTCCAATGTTTTTAACAACGGCCTCTGAGATTTTTTCATAAAGCTTATCGGCTTCTTGAATTTCGGCAGGCCTCAACAATCTATTTCCGGAACTATCATACAGTTTCGTGATCTTCAACCAGGTGTTGCCCCAGTCAAAGGATAGTTCCCCCTCGAATAAATGTTGATTTCCAGTCTCGAATAATGCGAATAAGGGACCTGAAAAACACATCATTGCGTAGTTTTTTTCAGACCGTTTTTTTCCACCGCGGCGGACCGGATTTCCAGAAAAGACCATTTTTGCTTTAACTACCATATATGGCTTTTCGGTAGATTTGGAAATTCTTTCTTCCGCGCTAACGATTTCCATTAAAGGTGATTTCCATAAGAAATATCCATCTGGTTTCATTGGTTTTTCTCCTTGTAATGATAGTCCATTAGAATTTGTCTTTGCTTGTCATTTTCTTTTCGCACCTTTTTATAACTAGCTTGACATTGCGTAAGCCTGGCAACCTTTTCCCTCCATGTTTGTCGCATCAGATCTCGCAATTCTATGAAGTTATAGTTTAGTCCAGCCAGCTGTCTAATTTCAAACCCCATTTCTAAAGCCATTGGGAACAGTGCGTTCCAGGATGCCCTGTCAGTCAATTTGCTAAGCTGGCTTTGTGTAAATTCTTCCCTACAGAGTTCTTCTGGTGTTGTCATGATTTTTCTCCCCCTTTTTTGTATGCTATGCATTTGTCGGGATAGTAGCGGTTTTCTCGCATGAACATACATCTACTCTTGTAATCATTCCGAACACACCTTTCACACCGTGCCTTGTTAACAAAATGACGCATTACTTTTCCCGGAAATTCATTTTCGTCTTTTTTGCGATTGTATTCATGAATTTGAACCAGCCGCGCCACTGTTTCTGCCGAGATAACAAAATGTTTCTCCATGTCCACCATTTCTTTTTACTCCTTTCGTTGTTGAGTGGAAAATCCCACTGGAGGAATATGCATGCAGACTTTGTGCCAAACTCCGAATCGCTACTCCGGTAGCACCTTTTGTCTTTCCTTCGCCCCGT
>JAZGGE010000093.1:0-14924 GCA_036480195.1 Methylococcales bacterium | reverse complement strand
CGGTTTTCTGAAAAATAGGCAAGTCCTTGCTTAACTAAGTCACTGGAAGCAATGGAATGCAAGCGTTCGGTATCGTAGAGGAAAAAATCATTATCCATGTTCAAATCTTCTGCTAAATCGGGATGTTGGTATTATACCTTTCACGTTCTTGGGCGCGAGAGGTGTATATCCGAGTATTCGCAATACCAGGCAAGAGTTGAAGACCGCTTTAAATGGATATAAGGTATCATCTACGAAGCACAAAAACTTTTTTGAACTCAGGAGATCACCATGGCAAAACTACCCGACGAAGTAAAAATAGCGATTGATAAAGCCACAGCCGCTTGCGTTGCCACAGCAGATAACAATGCTGTTTCAAATGTAATATATGTGAGCTATCTGAAGTATCAGGATGACGAAACGATCGTCATTGCAGACAATAAGTTTGGAAAAACCAGGGAAAACCTTGACAGCAACCCCAAACTGGCTTGTGTTGTCCTGAACGCCGATACGAAAAAAGCGTATCAAATAAAAGGATCGGTCAAAAGTTATTCGGAAGGAGATAAATATCAGGCTGTTGTGGACTGGGTTCATTTAAAGAAACCGGAAACAATGCCAAAAGCTGCACTTTATGTCCAGGTTGAAGAGGTTTATTGCGGCAGCGAGAAAATTGCCTAGAAGAACTTATCCGTTGTCGGTTCTCTATTCTCGGATAGCCTGCTAAGGAACGGGAACTAAATAACTTATACATTCTAGCATGCCTTTATGTCTGTCTTCATTCGCATAGAAACAGTAACGTAGCCAGCTTTTGCGCCCGTTGCTATACGAATGAAGACAAACAAAAATTCTGCGCCATAATATACAATTTATTTAATTCCCGTTCCTAAAGTTGTGCGGTAAAATCTCCAGGATCCTGTCCAGCAAACTCCGTCTCTCTAAGAAGAGTTTTTTCCGATGACCAGATGTTAACAACAATTGCCGTTACATTGTCCCGGCATTCCCGTTGAAGCGTTCGGTCAATCAGTTCATCACATGCTATTTTGCTGTCACTTTGAGCCAATAAAATACTGGCAATTTCATCCTCGGTAAGTTCTTTGTACAAACCATCACTGCATAACAAGTAAACATCGTCAGCCCGCATCGTTGTTGTTGTACTGTCGAGATCAATATCATGGGACGCGCCAATTGCCCGCGTTATGATATTAGCTGCTGGATGGTTTTCTGCATCTTCAGGCAGTAACACACCCAGCTCGATAATCTCTTGAACCTGGCTATGATCTCGAGTCAATCTTTCAAGTAATCCGTCCCGGTATCGATAGAGACGGCTGTCACCAGCCCAGACAACCGCACATTGATCCTCATGGGCGACCATAACAACAACTGTACTTCCTATGGTCTGGTTACCCCCCCTTTCAGCAGCTTCTATATTCAGATCAGTATTTACTTGTTTTAATCGTTCCTTAATGTCATCCAGACTTTCGTCCAAATGATCATAGACTTGAGCCTTTTCTAACGATTCTACAATAGAGCGGCTTGCCAAATCACCGGATTGATGTCCTCCCATCCCGTCGGCCACCACCCAAATACCTTTATGACGCATATCCAAGCAGGCGTCTTCATTTACACTACGGATATTTCCCGTTTCAGAACGATAGGCCGATGACCACTCAAAAGGTGTTGTATCTGTCATAGCGGCAACAGACGAGAAGATAATTGACTACTTGGCCAAAAAAAAGCCGAAGCCCCAGCGGGTCTTCGGCAATAAGGGAGGATACTACATACTGCCCCTAGGCTCTTGTCTACAAACTGATAGAATGCAAACAATGGAGGAGAAATAACACACAACACCAATCTGGTGTCTACTGCTTCAATCATAGTAAGGCAGTTCCCGTGCCACAATGGTTTATCCAAAATTATATCTCTACCTTATTGTTTTTAATCAAGATATAAAACACCATTATAAATATATGAGTTTCTACATCCTTCCGCTAGACTTAACTGTTGCACCTAAACCAACATTACGCGACATATATGTTGCATACTACTATCAATAGTGTGTTCAGATTTTTGATGTGGATAAATCAATAAAAAGAACCTTCTAAAGCAACTCTAAAATATAGGCGTTCGAATCAATTTGTTCTGATAGCCACTGTCGAAAAAGCTTTTGCTTGATTTCCGAAACAGTTTTTTCGTCCAGTTTAGGGGTTTGTTTTTCCATCAGTTGAAAAATTTCAATCTGCTTATCAACTTCCATTACAAAAGGGCCCAATATGCTGCCGGGTTGTGCATTATAGATTTTCGCCTCTACTTCGTTGGGTAATACCCCACGGGAAACCTTGCCCAGGTATCCGCCTTGCTCCCGGGTATCCTTCGACAAAGAATGTTGCTCTGCTAAATCGGCGAAGCTTTCCGGTTCCTCCTCCAAAATAGCGAAAATTTCCTGGGCTTTAGTTTCTGAATCCAGGGTAATATGGTTCAACACGACTCGCTCAAAAGCAGGGTAGTTTTTTTTAAAAAAACTATCTATGGCATCTTTACCAACGATTGATTCCCGCATTTTTTCCCGGTAAAGCATTTCGATAATATAGGCTTCCAGTTCATCCGTCGTCATACTAATATTATCGAGATAATCAATCGTATCTTTTGCCCGATGCAAACCCTGCACACGGCGAAAAAGATCCACCCGTTCTTGTACTTCAACCGGACTGATTTGAATGTTTGCTGTTTTTGCAGCATGAAACAGGAGCTTGTCTATCAAAACATTCTCCAAAAGGGCATCGAGCTGTCCGCCTAGCTTAAGTAGCCTAACGAAAACTTCTGCCGAAATCGCATCATCATTAATGCGTGCAACTATCACCTAAATCTCCTCTAAATTCTAACAATGGTACGAAGATAAAAAAAAACTCGTCTATGGTTTTTCTATTCCAGCTCCAATTTTATCCTTCAACTCTATCATGGACTCTCTTCGAGGCGCAAAAACAAGACACTTTTCAAGTAGCGCGACAGCCTCTTCCGGTCGGCCTTCCTGCCAGTGAAGGTCAGCATTTTCTTCGCAATATGCCGCCGCCTTTTTTAGCCCTTCCAATGCAGTTGGTTCGCCCGGATCTACTTCAAGAACGCGTTGGTATGCATCAACCGCGCTACTGCCAACTGGCTCCAGAACTCTTCCAACCGCATAGTGAAGATCCGCAACATCCAGTAATCGATTGAGCCGCTCCTGCTCTTCATCAGACAGGATCGGGCGTTTTATAGAGGTTATGGGCCGGTTCGGTGTGGTTGACTTAGAAAACACAGATGGTGGTAGTAAGGAAGAACCAAAATATCCAGCCAATCCCAGAATCAGAATGGTAATCGAAACCACTCCAACGATAGATCGCTTGCTCAAGGCTGATTTCGTCCGGCCTGCTCGGGACCCTTGAGCCTGATCAAGAAACGCTGTGATAGCTGGCATCCGATCGTCTCGCTTGAAATTCAATGTGGCGCGCAGTGCGTTAAGGCGGCGCGTAGAAATGCCCTCAATTCCCGGCGGTTTGAGATTGTTACGCATCGCCTCTAAAGCAGATACTTTGTTGAACGGATGATGGCCCGTCAGGATTTGGTAGCTTACACAGCCAAAAGCGTAGATATCATCACGTAGATCGGGCGGCTCCTGACATAACATTTCGGGACTGGCATAAGACGGAGTCAAAGCACTAGGCGAATACTCGTCAAAAACGGTTTGATCTTCATCGGCCGGACTCCGCATTGCCTTGGCAATGCCAAAATCCAGGATTTTAACATTGCCATCATTACAGATGAAGATATTGCCGGGTTTTATGTCATAGTGGACAACCTTCCTTTGATGAGCATAGGCGAGTCCACGGGCAATACTCTCGATAATTCTCCAGCGTTCCTCCAGAGGATTGCCCTGCAATCCATTTTGCTTGATCACCTCGCTAAGCGTAGCACCCTCGAGATATTCCATAACCATGAAAACCCGGTTTTCATCCCTGTCAAAGTCATGAACGTTGACAATATTAGGATGAGCCAATTCCTGTGATTTACGGGCTTCACGTTGTAGTGCGTGGAGTAGAGCGCTGTTGTTTTGGAGATTCTCTTTCAGTACTTTTATGGCAACAAAAGGTTTGCGATCCTGCATTTCTTCTTTGCGCAAATCGCGGGCTTTATAAATAGTCCCCATACCACCTTCACCAAGCACTGTTTCCAGTACAAAACGGCTCTTCAGTATGATTCCGGCATGCAGGCTTTCCACCGGCTGCAAAAATGTTTGGTCGTTCTTTTGTCCTGGCACGCAATTACCCGGTGTTATTTTTACTATTCGAATATTAGTGTTCCTCTTAGTGAGGAGAGTATATTATATATGGTCAACCCTAGGAGGGTGTTCAACCTAAAATTGTCTTCAAATCAATGTTAGGCGTCAAATCCCAATTAATAGTGTAAGTAAGTAGGCAACACTTACAATCGAACTGACGCATTTGTGTTGACACTGACCAGACCAAACTGAGCTAAAGGCATCATGTGATTCCCGCTATAAATATATATCTTATTGATATTTAGTGTTAACTTAAATAAGGCACATTGATTGCTTGGTTAACAATGCAGACTACAACCTAATACCGGAGACCAATCATGAGTATCGTTATCAAAGATCTGAAGAAAAATGAAGAATTGGATCGGCAAGCTGTCATGCGCTTTTGTCGGGGAGGAAAAAAACATCTATCAGGCATTCCAAATCGGAAAACAGCCATAGATACCATAAAAGAACGATTGCTAAAAGCAAGTCAGTTACAATCAGACGTATCGGAATCGATACCTCGCACTGACCAATAAAATCTTCGCAGCATCCACAACAAAGCGATGTAGCATTTATTCGTCCAATAATCCGAGTATACTGGGCCATACTTTTTCCCAACAACAACTATGGTCTTGGCCTTCTTGAATTCGAAGCAAGGCATTAGGTTGCCGGGCAACTTCGGATCTTATGCTATTCAAGGGTATATTGGTGTCGTCTTTTCCTGCAAAATGCCATTGTTGGATATGCGGCGATAAGGATGACTGATTCGCCGGATTGAGAGATTCCGTCAATGGTGAGTATCCATTATGGTTTGCCCAAGCATCAATATCCATATTGGCGGCAAGAGTCACAACTGCGACTGTTTGGGGGATTCGTTGTGCCAAAAGCATGGCCAGACTCCCACCACCACTATGTCCCATGAGAGTGATTTGTAAATTGGGAAATCCCTCGATATATTTTTTTAGTGCTGTTGACATGCTGTTTACGACCTGTTCCGAATAACGGGCTGAAGTCCAATAACTCGGCCGACATGGAGGTGTTTTCTCTAAGCCCAGGTAGCACGGACGTCCGAGATAAACAGCATAATGAGAATCCATAGCCATAAGGTGCAGCATCAATGGGTTCCGAGAGGTTGGATCACGGGCTATCCACCGCCTATTAATCCACGGCGTTCCATCACCTTCAATATAGACGTGGAGTTGACCTCTATAATTGTCTGATTTTTTCACAAACAATATGTGCTGAAAGGGGTTGCCCTTAAGCAATATTCGGGAATAACCTTTTTCCACTGCCTCAGTATTTATGTGTGTTATCGGATCCTTTAGCGAACACGCCCCAATAGTGAGAAATAACACAAATAATAGCCCAACAAGCAGCGTCCACTCATAATATATCTTTCGCATTCAAGAATACCCCTTTTCAACAGGCATCTTTTTATAAAGGGTACTTCACAAATGAAGACAAGATGCTGTTAATGCGTTTTGTTTAACCTGGATCCGTGAGTCCATGGCGGATACAGAGTGCAAGATATTGGTTTCACAGAGGAATCAAAAAATCTTAGCATCACCCATCGGTTAAGCGGGCATTTTTTGAACCGCTGTGGAAACAAGAGCTTGTGCTATGTGCCGTCATAGACTCACGGATCCAGGTTTAACTCTACCAACTGAATTCTTAACAATTTGACCGCGGCAGGTTGACGATACCATAATCCTGACAATGGATCTCGCCATTGATAGTAGTTACCATTAAGTTGGTTACATATCCTTCGCTTCCATCCATACCCCCAAAAAATAAAAGAAATCCAAGAGTGTTCTATATTACGTTGTATTAATTCGAACATTTCACTTACCTCCGAACGTTGTTGTTACCTACTCAAATGGCGATTAGCGCCAACTATCGCACTATGTCAATATTGCTAAATCTAATTCATAACAGGCAATCTACGTGCCATTAATATTAGTCTTTGTTTTAAAAATAAAACAGGTAATATTACTCAATAAATTAGTGGAATTTTTGACAGTTCAGAGGAGATTTTGTTGTGCTTCTACAAACTTTCTCGCTATAAAATAGGAAGATAAGAGTGCAGTCCAACGGAAATACAGGTTGTTACAAGATGACAAAAAAGGTCAGTTTTCCCCAAAAAATAATATTGTAAACTACGGAATTCCCATATTAACTGTTGGTAATAATTCCAGGAATAAATGTGTATTAGTTACGTTACAAGTTCTAAATAATTTTCTATTATGGTTCCCGAAAAGATAAGAAACAAACCGCTTTAAAGGAGAATCATTATGATTAGTTTAGTTTCTGCAGTTGAAGATTTTTATCATGATAAAACGCTTCCATTGAATGTAGAACGGTTATTAGCCGAAATCTGTGTTTCAGCTGCACAAGGTGAAACACCAATTGGAATTGCAAGGCGTTTACATGTCGATGTTAAGGAAGTAGCGGAAGTTGTTCGAAGAGATGGTGAACTAGCAGATATAGATTACTAGAAATCATTTGTGAGTCACAAACATTGGAATGTCTGGTACTTTAGGCATTCATGGACTCAGGGATCCAGGTTTAATACGACCAATGTGCCGGATGTTTCTCTAAATACATTGCACAGCCTTTTAACATGAGTGGTGTAACCATATTTAGTAAAAATGCAGTAAATACCAAAACTGAAAAAATATTTTTATCCAGAGCACCCATTTCTATTCCTAGAGATGCGATGATAAACGCCATTTCAGCACGGGCACAATGGCCGGCGCCAATGGTGAGAGATTCGATCCAGGTGAAATGTTTTCGCCTAGCCATTAATCCGGCACTCAGAATTTGACCAACGATGACAGCCAGGGTTAACAAGACTAAGAACCAAATCAAATGAGTGGGTAAATCGAAGGTAATATTGAAGCCCAGTGAGATGAAAAATATGGGTCCAAGAAATGAGTAGGAAAGACCGTAAAGCCTATCGTTAACCAAAGAAAATAACTTCTTGTTAACTATTTTTTCTTCAAAAAATAACCCGGCAAAATAGGCTCCGATAATAAAATGTAAACCGAAGTGTTCGGCAAATTCTCCGGCTGCAAACCCAAGGATTAAAATAAAGGTAAACCCTTTACCTTGTTTGTTTCTAAATGGAAATGTCAGACGTGGGTAGAGTAGCAAGCCTATGGATAGGGTAACGGAAAAGAACAATATAACTTTTCCTGTTACCAGCATAATTTGGCTGATATCCAGTGCCTCACCCCTTAGAAAACCTAAAACAAAACTGAAAAATATCATCGTCAGCATATCATCAACCACGCAAGTCGCTACTATGATTCTCGACATACGTGTGTTTTGGAAGCCTAAGTCCCGAAGTATTTTTAGTGTGACTACGACCGCAGTGGCTGTCATGGTTAATCCTACAAAAATTGAAGCAACCAGATCAAGGCCAAAAGCCATCGCGACACTCATGCTAACCAGAAAAGGTACGATGGCACCGACAAGAGCTATCCCAAACGAATCTTTCACTGCGGCATAAAATTCTCTGGGTTCAGTTTCAACACCCGTATGCAACATAAGAAAAAAGATGCCTATTTGTGCCAAAGTTTCTATCATTTCATTGGGTGTAACCCAGCCGAGTACAGCTGGACCAATGACAACACCCATAATCAGCTCCCCCATAATTGTGGGCAGGCCAATTTTGCGCATAACAACAGCCACGCACCAAACAACCAGCATCAGCATTAGTAAAGAATGAAAGATTGACTCCATAAAGGATTACTCCAATTTCTTATTTAAGAAACCAGTACATATGCAATGACCCCGCAGTAATAGTCGGTCGCGTGACAGGCAGAGATTCGAAACTCATTCCTCCTTGATGCTGCGCAGCCCTTTCAATAAGACTGTAATTTTTTCCAGATCAATCACTTTCTCGGTATGAATGGATTTCATCAATTGCTCATACCTTGATATCATTATCTGATTGGTTTCCAGCCAATATTTCATTTTTTTTGATGACGAAGTTTTGCTCATTTGCAGTACATCAACAGTCAACAAACAGGATGCATCTCTAAAAACTTCTCGCATTACTTTTCTCGCACGAGATTCCCATTCTGTTTCTTTGGGCAATAAACTGATTTGTTCTCTTAACCAGGTTAAATTGAGTTCCGCCATCAAATTAAAATATACTTTCCCAACCTCTTCCATGGAATGACCAGAGCTTTCATGTATTTGAATCACATCGAGGCAAAGGTATAATACGTCCATCAATGCAATTTTCAAGTCCAACCCCGCAGGTGCTCCAAGGCTAATTAATCGTTCAACCTCCAGGTCTATGGTGTTTTGTTCCACTTCCGGTAATAAGCTGTGTACAACCGAGTTTAATCGAGCGATTCCATCTCTATATAAAGGGATAATTTCCGTTGGTGAACTACCGTGAAGCTCATTATGGATAAACCAGTTTGTCGCTCTTTCTATCGTTTTTCTTATCTTCAGCTTGATTTCACACTGAACGGCCGTATCGACATGATCATCCATATTTTCAACAAGAGACCAGAGACTGTCTATATCAAAAACCGTGCAGACTAATTTATAAGCATTGACCACTGCAGCAACAGAACAACCCGATTCGTCAATTAAACGATAGGAAACAATACCGAGTCGATTAATCAGGTTATTGATCAGTTGGTTGGCAACAATTTCATTTTTCAACCGATGCAATTGAATCTCATCAGCAAATTGTTCCTGTAATTGCCTGGGGAAATACATCATCAATTCCTGTCTATGGAACTCATGATCCAAAGTCTCAGATCCATTCAGGAAATCCTCTTTTAGGAAGCGCTTGCTATAGGCAAGCAGGACAGAAATTTCTGGACGAGTCAGTCCTTCCCCACCGGCTTTACGCTCAGCGAGTGCTTCATTGATGGGAATATGTTCTAAATTTCTATCCAAATTTCCTGATAGTTCCAGCTGTTCGATTAATCGGCGAATCATTGCCAATTCATTTATTGAATCAGCCTCAAACATGGTAATTGCCCTGTTTTGCTGATAATTATTTTTTAAGACCAAATCAGCCACTTGATCCGTCATCTGTTCCAATAATTTGTTACGTTGCTTAGTGGTCAGATCACCCTGCTGAATCAATGAATTTAAGAGAATCTTGATGTTCACTTCATGATCAGAACAATCCACGCCTGCAGAATTATCGATCGAATCCGTATTTATCAGGCCATTGTGTTTTGCAAACTCGATTCTTCCCTGCTGAGTAAAGCCAAGATTTCCACCTTCTCCAACACATTTGCAACGCAGTTGTTTGCCGTTAACTCTTACTGCATCATTGGCCCGGTCTCCGACGTTAATATTCAGTTCTTCTGTCGCCTTGACATAAGTACCAATACCGCCATTCCACAACAAATCGACCGGAGCGCATAATAACGCCCGGATAAGATCATTTGGGGTTAAGTGTTCATCCTCTATATCCAGCAATTGCCGCACCTCGGCCGATAATGGGATAGACTTTGCCTGCCTGGAATAAACTCCACCTCCTCGGGAAATCAAGCTAGAATCGTAATCTTTCCAGGAGCACCCCGGTAGCGTGAACAATCTTTCTCGTTCCTGATAACTCGATTCCAGGTCAGGGGATGGATCCAGAAATATCGATTCGTGATCGAAAACAGTCACCAGTTTAATTTGCCTGGACAACAACATGCCATTACCAAAAACATCACCGCTCATACCGCCTATGCCAACAACGGAAAAAGGCGAAGTTCGAGTATCGATGTTTAAACATTCGAAATGATGCTTGACTGATTCCCAGGCTCCCCGGGCGGTAATTCCCATTTTCTTATGGTCATATCCCACCGAGCCCCCTGAAGCAAATCCATCGCCCAGCCAAAACTTATAGTGTTCGGATAACTCATTCGCGTAGTCAGAAAATGATGCGGTACCTTTATCTGCGGCAACAACTAGATATGGGTCACTATTATCGTAACAAACTACGTTCGGAGGACTAACAACATCATCCCCGTTTCGGTTGTCTGTTAAATCCAATAGACCTCGAATCAATATGCGATAGCATGCGACAACTTCCTGCGTGATTTTTGTCTTGTCGTGAAATTCATGCAGTCTTTTGACTACGAATCCCCCTTTGGCACCAGTCGGGACGATCACCACATTTTTCGTCATTTGTGCTTTCATGAGTCCGAGAACTTCCGTTCTGAAATCTTCACGACGGTCAGACCAGCGCATGCCACCACGGGCGACACTGCCGCCACGAAGGTGAATGCCTTCCATTCGGGGGGAATACACAAAAATCTCATAGAACGGTACCGGCGTAGGCATTCCCAGGATCTGTTTGGAATTTAGCTTAAAGGAAAAGTAGGGAACACCCGATTCATCAGCCAGGTTACAGAAATAATTAGTTCGCACTGTGGACAGAATCAGATTTAGATAGCGTCTGAGGATCCGGTCTTCATCCAATGAATTGACCTGATCGATTGCCTGTTCTGTTTCCATCTGGATTTGGCTGACCTGTTTATCGTTTTTTTTTCGCGATGGGTCGAAACGGACGTTGAACAGCTTGATCAATAAGGTAACGGCAGCAGGATTATTCGCCAGTGTTTGTTCGACATAGGACTGACTGAAAGCAATTCCAATTTGTCGTAAATAAAAATAGAATGCCCTAAAAATATTGACCTGTTGCCATTCAAGATTGACTTCGATGACCAGACGATTAAAACCGTCATTCTCCGCTTTTCCATTCCAGATTTGTTGAAAAGCATCCTGAAAGCGGTTTTTTAACGCTTCAAGATTAAGCGTGCCAGCAGCATCATAATTTAAACCGAAATCATGCATCCAGAATGATTTTTCGGCATCTTTTTTCTTGATTTCATACGGCCGTTCTTCATAAACTCTGACGCCCATATTCTCAAGCATAGGCAAACACGTCGACAGCGTTGCTGGTGCACCATAACGATAGAGTTTGAAACGCAAAGATTTCTTCTCTACTGCTGTCAAGGGTCTATACAGTAATAATTGCAGTGAATTATCGCTACGACACAATTGTTCAGTTTTCTTCAAATCCAGCAATGCTGTCCGTGGGGAGAAGTCTTCCCGGTAGGCGGCGGAAAAACCATCACTATAGGCATGTAGAAACTTATTTCCTTTAGCTTCGCCGAAGTAATTGTGTAACTCTCTTTCCAAATCATCTTTCCATTCTGATAAAGCGAGGACAATTTTTCTTTCTATATCCTTAATTTCATATTCAATACAGCAGCCTTCGGAACTATGAATAATAAAATAAATTCTGGCCAGAATAGACTCCGATAATTGCACACTGAAATCGGCATTCTGGCCATGAAATGTTGCTAATAAAATATCCTGAATCCTTTTTCTGGATTCAGTGTTATAGCGCTCCCTGGGTACATAAATGAGTAATGATACGGAATGGCCGTATATATCGTGGCGAACAAACACCTTGATCCGTTGCCGCTCTTGCAATCTTAAAACGCCAAATGCGCATTCGAACAAAGAGTCTTCATCGGCCTGAAATAGTTCATTTCTGGGCAGGGATTGCAATACAAACATGAATGCCCTTGCATCATGACTTTTCCTTTGAAATCCGGAACGGGTCATCAGCCGATTGATCTTACTGCTAACCATCGGAATCTGATCCAAGCTACAGTAATAAGCCGATGAGCTGTACAAGCCTAGAAATCGTTTTTCCCCAACGACATCACCCTGCACGTTGTATTGTTTGATCCCAATATAATCCATAAATGCCGGCCGATGCACTGTCGCTTTACTGGTTGCTTTGGTGATCATCAAGGGGCTTTTGTTGTTGAATGCTTGATAAACATCTTCAGAGATTGAAGTAAAATCGTGTTGAGGAATGGCAGCAATAGAATCTCTGAGTACGCCTAGGCCTGTTCCCGGTTTCAGTTTGAACCCGGGTTGTTCATTTTGTTTTACGATTTCATATTCACGATATCCCAGGAAGACAAAGTGGTTTTCGCGCAACCATTGCAGAAAAGCAATTGCTTCATCCAGGTTCTGTGTCGACTGGCTTTTATAACTTTCTTTGAATTCATTAATGATCAACGCCATTTGTTCCGAACAGACTGGCCAATCCTGTGTTGCAGCGCGGACATCAACTAAAATTCGATGCAGATCATTCTTTAGTTTAGTCATTTCATCAGCGCTACTCTGTCGATCGATTTCAACGAGCACTATACATTCTGCAGTAGCATTTTCCTTCGCAACCGTAGAAAAACTCTGCAAATGTCCTTGCTTTGAACGCTGGATGTAATAGACGGGATGAATGACAAGATGATTCGCAAAACCATGGCGATTTATTTCCATAGTGATGGACTGCAATAAAAAAGGCATGTCTTCAACGACGATTTCAATGATCGTATGTTGTGACTGCCATCCATGTTCCTCCAGGGTCGGATTGTAGACTTGTATCTTTTCCTGATCCGGCTGGCGCTCTAAGGTCGCATTCCAATGCGAGAGGACTGCACCATATAAATCCTCAAGCATTCTTGCTTCAATATCTTCAGGAACAACAAATTGAAAGTAGTGATTTGCAAACTCTCCCAGTTGTTCTGCCGATTTATCAGTTAGTCTTTCCTTGATGAAACGGGATAAATGCACCAATAATTTCTCATTGCTGTTGTATGCCATTTTTACTCCTTAACTTACTGTTGCCGGATTACTGGACCCGGCTGGTTATTTTTGCGTTGATATGACTCCCGCTGTCAACTTTTGATATAGCCTGGATCCGTGAGTCCAGTGCGGATACAGAGTGCAAGATATTGGTTTCACAGCGGAATCAAAAAATCTTAGCTTCACCCATCGGTTAAGCGGGCATTTTTTGAACCGCTGTGGAAACAAAAGTTTGTGCTATGTGCCGCCCTGGACTCACGGATCCAGATATAAATATTTCTCAAAACCTTTTTTACCTTCATTTCACAACTATGGCAATATTGCGCGAGTAAAAAAACAGGAACAAGGAGAAAAAAGACAGGCGATGAGTCTAGACCCTGCCTTGTTGAGCCGGTGGCTTATTGTTAAAAGTTAGGTTCCTATCAATCAAACCGCTCCTATTACCGGGGAAAGTGCGTTAGAATTCCCAAACTTAACGTATCGAGTAAAGCGTTAAATGAAGTATCCCAGTTTATAATACGCTTAAGCTGGCACTAAAACGTTATGTATCCTGCGACTTAACTTAAAGAATCGAGGAAAAAACCATGCTATCAGATATCACTGCGAAACAGTACATGTCTTCTAAAGTTATTGCCTTCCAAAAAAACGACGATGTATTGGAAGCGATAAGTAAATTGCTGCAAGCACGGATTACCGGTGCTCCTGTCTTGAGCGAACATGGAAGCCTGGTCGGAATGCTGTCCGAAGCGGAATGTATTCGGGTAGTCCTGCATGCGACATATGGCCAGTCTATGGCTGGTAAGGTCGGGGACTTTATGAGTGAGGATGTTGTAACAGTTAATGTGGAGACCAGTATTGTGGAAGTTGCCGAAATGTTCGATAAGACGTGGGCAAGAAATTTTCCTGTCGTTGAGGACGTTGAGCTGGTCGGGATAATTAGCCGAATGGATGTATTAAGGGCCTTGGAGTCACTCCGATAGCCGCTGGCCAATCAGCACAAGCGTACTCGATACATCTTTCGGCAAATCGCTGGCGGCGCTCTCGAAAAAATAGTTGACAACATGGTAGATATATGATTACTTTCTTGGTGTGCTGTTGGATTTTATCATCCAACCATTAGTCAGGAGGGAATGAATATGTCAAATCATTGGGCTGAATACTTGGCCTGCGCGACACATTGCACCCGCTGTGAGAAAAAATTAGGGAAAGACGATCAACGGATTTTGTCGGTTTACGACCATCAGGCTATTTGTATGGATTGTAAAAAGGAAGAGGAGCAACGGCCTGATCACGAAACCGTATCAAAACAGACAATCGGGCAGTGTTTAATTGATGCAGAGGCGAAATTCGGGGATCCCAAAGGATACTGTTATCACCATTTTTACCCGTATACCTGCTAAGGAACGTGTACGAAATAACTTCGACAACTAGCTTGTCTTTATGCTCATCTTCTGCGTTTTGAATACGAACATAAATCCTGCGCCAGTTGTCAAACTTATTCCGTACCCGTTCCTAAAGAACCTGATTTTTATTTGATTCTGGCTCCTAACAACAAATTAAATAGCCACCCGCCATAGCCGGTGGTTGTTTATTCATGTCTAGACTCGTTAAACCAAGCTTGCATCAGGTGCAAAAGGAGAGTAGCTTATAATTTGAGTCATCTTTCCGACTGAGAGATACGAGAAAGAAGCTCGAAAATAATAAAAATTTCTCTTTTCACGTCCCGTAAAACCGAGGGGGCCTTTTTGAAAAAGGTGGTTTGATTATGACGTCTAGTGCATACAACCTTTTTTTTCGCGATCCCGTGGACGGGCTGATTGATTCGGATCGGCTCTTCAAATCCGAACGCTTGTATTGTGTTATCGAATCTTGCAACCCAACAATGCGGGAACTTTCTCATCGAGGGAGTAGCGTATGAATCCGGCAACATCACCGGCCATCGACCTATGGCCTCTTATGCTTTATTTCGGCGCCGTGTTGGGGCTGGTTGGCGTAATGATAGGGGCTTCTCACT
>JAZGGE010000092.1:0-7369 GCA_036480195.1 Methylococcales bacterium | reverse complement strand
GCATAGTTGAAGTTCTTAAACAGACCGGTCAAACGGGTGAAATAGTCCTGGATTTGAGGTTTGTCACTAAACCTGTATTCTTTTCCAACCAGGTCATAGACTTTGATAAAAGTCAGTTTTTGTCTTTCCAGAGGAGCCGAAGCGTCGACCTCATCAAAAGCATCCTGTTGCAGATACACCATATCAAGAAACAGGGATTTCTGGTAAGCAATATAATCCTCCAGGGTCACTCCTTCCTCGCCTGTAACCTGCATCATCTGCAACACGGCATCCCCCTTACTCAATAAAGCAATCATTTCCTGTACCTTTTTGGTCCAGCCGGGTTCCATTTCTTTTTCAAACCATGGCTCCAGCTGCTTCAAATACCGAGACCATGATATCAGTGGATCAACAGATGGATAAAACCGTTTGTAAGCACGATCGGCACTAAGGCCCAGAAAGGTTTTAACTGTCCCCAGTGTTGATTGAGTGACCGGTTCCTCGAAATTACCGCCGGCAGGAGATACCGTTCCGATCATTGTCAGGCTTCCAGTATCCCCGTTGCTGGTACGAATAATTCCAGCTCGCTCATAAATTCCACGTATGGACGAATCGAGATAAGCAGGAAAAGCCTCCTCTCCGGGGATTTCCTCCATTCTTCCGGATGTCTCGCGCATTGCCTGGGCCCAACGTGATGTGGAATCGGCAATCAAAAGCACATCGTAGCCCATTTGACGGTAGTATTCGCCCAATGTGATACCGGTATTGATTGATGCCTCCCGAGCTGCTACAGGCATTGATGAAGTATTGCAAATAATGATGGTGCGATCCATCAGTGGGCCACCGCTCCTGGGATCGGTCATTTTCGGAAATTCAGTAATGGTTTCCACCACCTCCCCGGCTCGCTCTCCACAGGCCACGACAATCACAATATCCACTGCTGAATATCTGGAAATCAAATTTTGCAGGACGGTCTTACCTGCCCCGAAAGGACCGGGAATACAGGCGGTACCTCCCCGTGCAATAGGGAAAAAGGTATCTATCAGACGTATGGTTGTCACCAAAGGCTCATTAGGAAAAAGCCGTTCAGAACTATGGCAATCCAGTAAAGCCTGAGGCAAGGGCCGTCTGACAGGCCATTTCTGCACCAAAGTCAGAGGACGCTCATTCTTTGATCCCCCTCGTATTCTCGCCACCGGATCTTCAATGGTTACACTGCCTTCCCGAATCCAGGTCACTTCAACTTCTGAGGGTTCATCAAAGGGGATCATGATTTTATGGTTATATCTTCCTTCCTGGACAGTACCGATAACGGTGCCGGCTGCCAAACGATCTCCGGTTCGCACAGAAGCCAAAAAAGACCATTTTTTCTTCCGATCAAGAGGATCAGCTTCAACACCTCGAGGCAGAAAATAACCATACTCTGAAGCCAGGCTTTCAAGCGGGTTCTGCAGTCCATCATAAACCTGGCCCAACAAACCAGGACCAAGGCTCACCGACAACATCTTATGAGTCTGTTCCACCGGGTCGCCAACCGCAACCCCTGCGGTATTCTCAAACACCTGGGCATCGGCAGTTGTGCCGGTAATTCTTAGAATTTCGGCTTTAAGTTTTTCCTGTCGATTGCTCTCCTTTCGTGTCGGACAGATATAAATCACCTCATTTTTCATTAATGGCGCGGGTCCTTCATCGGTCATCTTTGCCTGAATGGTCACCAGGTCATCTTGGACGGCTGATACTTGCGCTGTATATCTAATCTTTTCCATCTTGTCTGTTTCGTAGGCTATCTAATATCAGGCATACATATGGACATACTCGCCCAGTGTAGAATCAAGCATTTTGCCAAAACGCTGTTCAGCTTTCTGGCCATCATACCGAGACCAACGGTTAATTACGTCCCAGCGAAGCACATACACAACAATCGCTTCAAAATCAAAATAGTGTTCCTCTGCTACCCGTCCATAATAATGCCATAACTGATCCAACAGCAGACGCTCCAATGCCAGATGATTCTTCTGTTCCAATAGCTCGCCTGCTTCAAATATCCAGGAGAAATGTTGATCCAAACCAAATGACGGTTCGTTCCAATGCTTTTCAATAATTCGCAGCCAACGCCCGAAACCCCATTTGGAACCGGCCAAAGGTGCATTTCGTCCCAACGCACGCCGACGCATAGCCTTTACTACAGTTCTCATTTCCAGACGCCAACTAACGATCTCTTTAATACACTCATTTTCAATTTCATCCCGAGCATTTTCACCGCGCCTGATCATCTCCTCATTGGTCATTTCGATTGACATACGATCCCAATGCATCAGATTTTCGATCAAAGCGAGATCTTTTGTATGAATTGGCTCCAACATTTGCAGCCTTTCATCCAGTTTCAGCCGGGAAATGGGCGTCTGCCTGGCAGCAAATAACTTAGGTATGTGCGGCGGGAGACTGGAAATTAACATAACATACTGATCGTTCATGTTATTTCACAACACCTTCAAGAAGCGCCCGAAAACGTGGCTGTAGATGTTCCAGCAAAACAGCAGTTATTGCTTCATCTGAAAGGTCAACTTCAACATCGCCATCTTTTAGATAGACTTTCAGGCCAGACGTAACATCACCGGCTGGTTGATAGGTAATTCCTTCCCGAAACAGGCTCGCCATAACAGCAAGAACAAAGTGAGCCAAAGTGCCTTCCTTGAGATTTTCAGGATTTTTGCGTAAATCGTCAATACGGATGAGATTTTCGGGAAGTCTAATATTAAGTGTGTCCTCCTTGTCCAGTCCGGCCTCATCGCGAGCTCGGCCCGCAACCTGTAGAATCAGTTTTTCCATAAAGGGCTCAGGTTCCATGACTTTGCCAACCAACCGCCGGACTTCATCACTGAACCGGTTCATTACCAATTCTCTTAATTTAAGATGAGCATCTCGAGCCGCCAGTTCCAACGCGTCCTTCCCTGCCGTCTTCAATGCTTCCGCTTCCTTATGGGCACTGGCAACAATTTCCTCGGCTTCTTTTCTGGCCTGGTTCTTGATTGAGGAAGCTTTTTTCCTGGCGTCAAAAATCAATTGTTCCGCTTGGTTTTTTCCCTCAACTACCCCCTCATCCCGAAGCCGTTCAATCAACACCTCTACACCGAAAGAAGCGTGATTGCTCGAATTCGCGGTTTCTTTTTCTACCATTGGATATATCTCTCGAATGGATGTTTCCAAATCTTACCTGGATCCTTGAGTCCATGACGGCGCAGAGCACAAGCTCTTGTTTCCACAGCGGTTCAAAAAATGCCCGCTTAACCGATGGGTGAAGCTAAGATTTCTTGATTCCACTGTGAAACCAATATCTTGCACTCTACATCAGCCCTGAACTCACGGATCCAGATTATCTATAAAACGCCAGGAATTTCACCGGCAATCACTAATGCAAAAACAAAGGCAAACACGGCGAAACCTTCGACAATGGCGGCAGGAGCCAAAGAAAGACCGAATATTTCCGGTTTCGCTTTCACTGCATTGATAGCCGAGGCGCAGGTCTTTCCTTGAAAAACGGCGCTGTACAACAATGCCAGTCCGGCCATAATGCCAATGCCAAACAAAGCGCCGCCATTTTCAGCAGTAACTTCCCGTTGCAAGGTAAACATGACGACAATCCCATAAATGACTTGTGAAGAAGGCATAACCGATATTCCGACAAAACGCCCGTAACCCCCTTCAGTTTCCAACATAGCACCAATGGCTGCCTGCCCCGCAATTGCACAACCAATAATACTGCCGATCGCCCCCAGCGCCATGGCCCCGTACATTCCCATCCAACCCAATACGACAATGAATTCGTTCATTCACTTATCTCCTTTTTAGAAAAAGTTTTAAAGGGATACCCTTCATCTGACAATCCCCAGTTAAAGAATTCAATGCAATTCAGCCGCATCCCGTGAACTACTGCACTCATCAGACTCAAGGCTATATTCAGGCCATGACCAATAATCAGAATCAACAAACTAAAGAGCAGCCCCAAACCTTCTACTTCTCTTGCCTGTAGGGCTAGATTATTAAAAGTTAAAGCCAAAGAAGCACTGGCCAACCCAAGCGCGAATAAACGTAAATAGCTTAATACATCACCAAAAATCTTAGTAACACCAGCAAGACCTTTTAGACCGTCCAAAATGCGCATGATAGTATCGGTCGGCTTCCTGACCTCCCTGTTGCTGCTGAAAAGAAAAATAGCCACAAATCCGAGACCGATGTGCAGTTTACCCGTAGGCGAAATCCATTCTGGCGGTTTATCAAGTAATTGATCAAACCAGAGACAAAGCGCTCCGAACATAACCAGTATCCAACCCAAGGGAACCAACCAGGAATACCCTTCCTTGCGTAATCGCAAGGCTTTGTGGAAATTAGCGTAAGTTAAATGCAATACGCCGACGCAGACAGACAAACGCATCATTGTGTCAAAGTCATTGACATCCAGAACCTTAAGTTTGCCCATTAGGGATTCTCCCGAAGGAGATACGCCAAAATAGCTACCCACCAAGACACCCCAAATAATGGAGCTTGAAACCAGAGTTGCCGCAAGCACACGCATATGCTGACCGGTTTGGGATTTCCCCATTTGTCGCCAATTTCCCAGGAGAAAAACTCCTAACAGTACAGCGTAGCCTGCATCCGACATGATCATTGCAAAAAACAGAGCAAAGGAGAAAAACACCGGTATCGCCGGATCCCAGTCCCAATAACCAGGAGTCTGATAAAAACCAATCAAATCTTCACCCGCCGAGAGTTGTTCAGGATTTTCCAGTAGCGTCGGCGGTGTATCTGATGGCCGGGGATCTTCTATCGTTACTGCCAGCCCCGACTGTTTGGTAAATTCACAGAGCCGATCCAATTGGCGCTCCGGTAACCAGCCCTGAACTGCAAAGACCTCACCGGCATCCATCGTTTGCTCTGCAGCATGAATCAGCTTGGCCTTGTCCTCGGCTCTGGCAAGATTCCTGGTAATCAGAAATATCCATCGAGTCAACGATTCACGCTCGGCACGTAAATCTTCCAGTTCAAGTTCCGTTTCATTCAGCTTGGCCTTTAGTTCAGTCAGTGACAATGTTCCGGTATGAGTCCGTATGACAGGCATTATATGCGTTGGCGGTTCATCTTCAGCAACCACAACAACATGGGCAAAACGACTATCTTTATGTACGATCTGCCAGACCACATTTTTCTTCGGGAGAGCACTTAATTTCCCTACCGGTACGATATAAAACCAAAGCCTGAGCCCCGCCAGGTCGTCATCCAGCGGTAATTTGAAATTACCCCAAGGTGATACCGACTTGATTCTGGCAGCGAGAAAATCGCGCTGATCGGAAACGTCACGAATACACTGCTGGACCTTTAACGACTTTGCAATCCATTCCTCACTATCGAAATTTTTGTCTTCCTTGATCTGGTGACGTCTATTTTGACAATCGATTAGGAACTTCAACGCCTTAAAAGCATCCACCGGGCGTTCAGACACTGCTTTTTCAGGCTCGGCCAGTGGTTCCCGCAGCGAAACAAGATGGATACATCCCAACTCCTGCAAGCCATTCAGGACTTGTTCCTTTTCATGAATCAGTCCGCAAATACTGATTTTTTTCAAGATCACAATGCTCATAATTCAGCCTCACGAAGACGCTTGTTTTTTGCCAGTTTCGCATTAATGACAGCAGCACGTTCTGCGTCGGAAAGATATATTTTTATCCGTTTAATATTCTCCCGGGTTCTGGGGATCAAAACTTTATCAAACAGGTTCACTCTTTGGGTAATCTTACGGACGGCTTCATTCAGGAGTTCAAGGCGGCGCTGCTCAACCTGAATTCGGATCTTCAAGGTCGACATTTCCCTGAGTTTTGCAGCGGCATCATCTACCCAATGAGGTTTTACCAAAAAAGAATAATCCCGGGTTTCAATCTGGACATCTTTTAATACAGGAAGGTAGGCTCCCATAACATTCTCCTCTTCCAACAGGACAGCTTTCACCACAACCAAACCTTTCAAATCTACCTTATCATTTGATAACATGGGTAATTTCTCACCGATTTCTTTCATTTTACTGTCGATATCGATTTTAGTCTGCTCCAGGATCTTTTTGGCTTTTGCGCGCCGCGTCATGAGTTCCTGCCGTTTAAGATCCAGAGAAGGAAGAAACTGCCTGTATGTCTTCAGATCTGTAGTTTCACGACTGAGTGATGACTTGCTAAGCTGAAGCCTGGCCATTGTCGGATTCCTGCGATTGCTGTTCTGATTCCAATGCCAGCGATTCCTGCTGCTTATATTTTGGATAGTATTTGTCCACCAATACCTGCTTCATCAACAGTTCCTGGGGTTCGAAACATTCCGCCAAAGTTTTCCAGCCAAGATTTAAAGCATCTTCAAGCGGGAGTGAAATCTCTATATCCATAAACCGATCACGGAACAGTCCACCAAACTTGAGTAGTTTCCGGTCAAACGGAGAGAGTTCAAACGCCATCGCCTGCTTTTGTTCCGCATCCTTCGCACCAGAGAAAAACCGGATCATCGTATTCATAATTTGCGAATGGTCCTCTCTTGTCACCGTCCCGATAACATGTTGTTTCAGTCTGGACAAGGATCCGAATGGATCGATAACACCATCATGCAAGTAAAACTGACCCTCGGTAATATAGCCGGTATTATCCGGCACCGGATGAGTGACATCATCACCCGGCATGGTCGTTACACTCAGAATAGTCACTGAACCGGCTCCGGAATAATCACAGGCTTTTTCATACCGCCGGGCAAGCTGTGAATAGAGATCGCCCATATACCCCCGGTTTGATGGCACCCGCTCCATGGAGATACCAATTTCTTTCATTGCGTCTGCAAAAGCGGTTATATCAGTCATCAATACTAACACCCGTTTACCTTCTTCTACCGCAAACTTCTCCGCTACGGCAAGCGCCATATCAGGAACTAATAGTCGCTCCACAATAGGATCGGCGGCGAGGTTACAAAACATGACCGTACGTGCGAAAACTCCGGCATCTTCAAATGCCGTCCTGAAGAAATAGTAGTCATCAAAGATCAACCCCATACCGGCAAAAATCACGATGTCGGCATCAGCCTGAATACCGATACGGGCCAGAAATGGATTGAAGGGTTCGCCGGAAACCGAAAAAATCGGAATTTTCTGGCTTTCCACCAAACAGTTGAACACGTCAATCATGGGGACGTCGGTACGGATCATTTTTGAAGCCAATACACGTCGCATTGGATTTACTGAGGGTCCACTTATTGGAATTTTTGGATCATCCGCCAGAGTCGATCTACCATCCATTGGATTACCAGTGCCGTCAAAAACACGTCCAAATATGTTATCGGAATAGGTCACCTCCATGGGATGATTCAGAAA
>JAZGGE010000091.1:0-5497 GCA_036480195.1 Methylococcales bacterium | reverse complement strand
ATCCTTTATTTGAATATGGAATGCTCGCCCTGCTTTAAACGGGTTTGTCCTTTGGGACATTTTCTTTGTTTAAAAGAAATTACTCCTGACCAAGTGCTTAGGAATATTCATTAAACTTCTTATCAATCAGGGTTTTCCAACTGTTGTATCAGACGTCGGATGGGTGCAGGTAGCCCACAGGTATTTTTTTTACTGATTCCATACCAAAGGTGTTCAGCTTTGTCCATGACATGATTTGGAAAGGCGGAGCATTCTAATAGTACCGGCGTATAGTCGAGATGATAATGGGAAAAGGTATGCCGATGTTGATTCATCCATAGCAAATCGGGGGGTTCAATGCTGTATTTTATGCATTGTTCAACTAACTCTACTTTGTCGGTGTATTCGGGAAAACTCCATAGGCCACCCCAGATGCCGGTAGGAGGACGTTTTTCCAGAAGGACTCTGCCTTCTTTATTACGAAGTATTAAAAAATAAACTTTTTTCTCCAACAGCTTTTTGGTAGGTCGAGGCATTGGTATTTCATCGATCAATCCGTCACGATATCCGATACATCCTTCGCGAACCGGACACCCAAAACAATCAGGTGATTTTCGCTTGCAGACGGAAGCGCCCAGATCCATGATCGCCTGGGTGTAATCTCCTACCCGGTTTTCTGGTGTCGCCTCGTCACTTAGTCGCCAAAGCTCCTTGTTAACCCGAGCATCGCCCGACCAACCCGTAACGGCATGGAACCGAGCAAGAACCCGTTTCACATTCCCATCCAGAATCGATGCACGGATACTGAATGCCATCGCAAGAATAGCGCCGGCAGTAGATTTTCCTATCCCTGGGAGTGCACATAAACCATCCAAGTCGATGGGGAATTGCCCACCCTGATCTACGATAAGCCGAGCCGTTTTATGGAGATTTCTGCCCCGAGCGTAGTAACCCAAGCCTGACCAGAGGTTCAATACGTCGTCAATGGAAGCTGCTGCCAGGTTTTCAACATCGGGTAACTTTTCTATAAACCGCTCAAAGTACGGAATTACCGTGGTAACTTGGGTCTGCTGTAACATGACTTCCGACACCCATACACGATAAGGGGTTGGATTGATTTTCCAGGGTAGATCCTTACGTCCGTATTGGTCGAACCAAGCCAATAACAATGATTGAAACTGTGCAGAGTCCAAACCTTGTTACTAGTACAGCACCCAGCAAGTTCCACTAACAATGTGACGGTCTATATTTCCGATAACTGCGTTGAACAAGCTTGGCGTAGAACAACTATGCCAGCGCTTGTTCGCCTTGTTCTCGAAAATATATCCTCGCCGCATTATTAGCGTTACTTACTGATTGCTGTACTAGAACAATTTTTTGAATATATCCGTGGCTTCCTTACCTATGTTTTTCTCGATCTTCTCCAAGACTTTGCCTTTTTCCTTATCAATTTTCTCTTTCATTTTCCCCTTATAGACTTCCGTTAAAGCTGCTTGGATGTCTATGCCGTATTTGGGTTGTTTCGTTGTGCCGGTTATTTTCAGAGGAATGGGGATGCCCTCCAAGTCTTTTAAGCCTTCTCCTCCTTGTCCTTCAGGCGTTTTAACAATTTTAACCTGTACACGATAATCCAATGATTGGTCAACTAAACCAACTTTTCCTGCTCCATTGACCCGCAGATAAGGTGATTTAGCCTCCAGGGTATCGTTATTTATGATGCCCTTCGCTGCGGTTGCATGTAAACGCATTTCGGAAAACTCAGTTTTTTCCGGTTCTTTGCTGGGGGGAATCTGTTTTCCTTCTATTTTGGCTTTGGTTTCCCTAATGAGTTTTACTATATTTATTCCATAAACGGCACCATCTTTAATGTCAGCGGTTATAGTCCCTTTGAGAGTTTTCTTTATCGCATTCGTGTCAAGCCCCTTACCGGAAAGATTTATCTTCGCATGAGCTATTCCTGCCAATACTTTTTTTCCAGTGGCATCCTTAAGCAGGGGGGTTAGGTCCACGTTGGTCAGCGATTCATTAAGGGATACGACAGCAACGGGTCCCTGTGCATTCAGTGTCACTCCTCCCTTATAACTACCTTGATATAAATTTTTAATCGTTTGTTGCGTTTGAATCAGGCCATTTTTCCCTTTAACTGTAAACCCGATATTTTTCGCCTTAAGACCACTTACTTTAACACCGCCAATATTCACACGGCCATTGATGTCAAGTTTGCGTAGATTTTCAGGAGGCTCATTTCCAGTAGCAGCTACTGTTGCTGTGGCAGGTGTTGCAATGGGTTTAGTCCCATTGGAAGACGCTTGCTTAGTAGTTTTATCCTTTTTTGGCGGAAGATATCGGTCAATATCGATATAGTTGATCGTGTAGTTAAAGCGAATGGCCGGTTGGCTAAAATTGTGAACGGCCATTTTTCCTTTAACAGTCGTTTCATCGAGCGCAATTAGGATGTTGTTCAAAGTCGCTGAGTTTTTAGTCGCCAGCAGATCGAATTGGGCGCTAAGCTGGGTTAGTGCCGATTGATCTTTTGTATCGGGCACTTTCATGTCTATCGATGACATGAAACTCCGAGGACTAAATTCGCTCAGAGTTACCGGGCCTTTGATCTCCAGCGCATCAATTATATTTTTCCCAGTCAACTCGGCCTGTAAATTGAGATTTTTTGCAGTCAATTTCAATCCGGATACTTTCAGGCTTTGTTGGGTTAAGTCGGCAAATATCGAGGTAACTAGCCGCGCAGTAAGCTTACCTCCTGGGATGCCTTCCCCTGTGGCGTTAACTTCAAGACTCAGCTCGCCGGTCTGGATTTTCTTTAGTTCAGAAGAAACATCGATAACCGGGGTTGTAAGTTCGGCATTGATAACCTTTCCTGACAGTGCTTCTCCCTCAGTTCGTGAGTTAATTCTTAGATCAGCAACCTTTAAGGAATCCAGATCTTTGGCAATTGTTACGGCGGCAGCAAGGTCAAAGTTTTCAGTCATCGCAGGTGTGTGCGTTTTAACCATGAAATTTAGGTCTATATCAATTGGTGAACCCAATATAATTTTATCGGTCGTGAAATCAAATTCTTCGACCTCAATATGCTTGTCCGCTTGCCGATCATCCCAAATGACTTTAGCATTTTCAATTGATATCCCGCCAATGGCTAATGCACCCAGGAGTTGTCCTGATGAACGTTTCGCTGCTGGTTGCGAGGGTTTTTCTTTCTTTTTCGGCTGATCAGGTTGTGTTGTAGTTGATTTAGCTAAATCACTCCAGTTTGTCACACCCTGGGCGTTTTTTGCTAAATTCAAAGTCAGGCCTTTCAAAACAATACGGCTGATTTCAACCTTTTTTGAAAGTAGTGGTAAGATTTTTACTCTGATCGCTGTCTCATCTATCTCAGCAAATGGCGCCTCGCCGAATCCTTGTGCGTTACTCAATCGTGCTTTTCCTGTTTCAACTCCCAACCATGGAAATACCGAAAGACCCAAAGTGCCATCCAGTACTAATTTACGGCCTGTCGCCTCTTTCACCTTCGCAGTAATCTGCTCCTTATAATCGTTAGGATCAATCACCATTGGCAGGATGATGACTGCAGCAATAATCAACAGGAAGATGATGCCAACTAAATACAACAGGGTTTTGATTATTTTATTCACAGGTTCTCCATATAAGCTACTTCCTTCCTTTTAAACCAATTTTCTAAAATTAAGCTAGGGCAAAATATTTGTTGGAGCGGGTGAACGGGATCGAACCGTCATCACCAGAATGGGAATCTGGAGTTCTACCATTGAACTACACCCGCATTTGGTAAGATTCTAGCGCGAAACAGTCTTTCAGCCAAGACGGACAACCGGGAGCCATTTTCATTCCCTCCATCTAGCTGGTTACCAGTGGCAGGAGGTTAGATTGAAGGGATTATCCATGCTATCCTAGACCACTTGTCTTTAAACAGCAATGGTTATATATTTAAATCACATGTTCAAAATACGGCGACAAACAGTTCTTTTTTTTCTTTTGGCACTTGTTCTTACCGGGGTTTTTTCTTGTTCGAGTCAGTCTGTTGGAGACTATAGCCAGAACAAAGAAAGTGGGGAAACTTTCTTGTTGGAAAATGCAAAGAAAGATACTGTCAAGACAACTCAAAGTGGGTTGCAATATGAAGTAATAAAGGTGGGAACAGGCAAAGCTCCTAAGGCAACGGACAAAGTAATCGTGAACTATCGCGGGACATCAATAACAGGTGAAGAATTTGATAGTGGGAAAGAAATCAGTTTCCCAGTAAATCAGGTGATAGCTGGATGGACGGAAGGACTCCAATTAATGAAGGAAGGAGCCTCGTATCGCTTCTTTATTCCATCAGATCTTGCTTATGGCGAACGTGGGGCGGGTGCAGCGATACAACCGCATCAAACGTTAATATTTGAAGTTGATTTAGTTAAGATTGATTGATATTCAGTCTCCTAACCCGTCCGCTTCCCTGCTAATTGAATGCTCTGAAATTCTGTCTCTAAACCTTTAAAACTGAGCGATAATGATGAATGAAATGATGAAGACGGGTTTAGAGGTAATGGTGGTAGGGATGGGGGCTGTGTTCATATTTTTGACACTACTGATTGGTGTAGTGATTGTCTTGACACGGACTATTCAACATTACAAACCTCCGCTTACAGTCGAGAATTCTGCTACGGTTGACGAAGCAATACCGCATGATGTTGTTGCTGCGATAGTGGGAGGTATACATGCCTATCGCCAGAATAAATAGAAGGGAATGAGCTTGAGAGCCAGGAGGCTGTCCAAGATAGAGCTCTTAATTGATTGAGCGTGTAATAAAATCCCCTGCAGGTCTCATTAAAAGAATACAGCAAAGTTGAGGGAGTCAATAGATCTACTCGTCTCTGATTTTCCAGTAGCAACCGAGTTGGTTTTTAGCTAGGAGGTTGTCCGAGAATAGAAGCCGTAGCGAGGGGAACCCATTTTGAGTCAGATTTTTCGATCATTTGAGGAGAATAGTGGGCTATTTAACGAAAATGATCGGGAAATCTGGCCGAAATGGGCTTTTCCGCAGTAGGTTCTCTATTCTCGGACAGGCTCCTAGCCCTTCACGAAAACCTACCCACTCAAAACAAGCATTCTTGAACATGAAAGGTATACATTCTTTTGAAAGGAATGCCATCGTCACTTTCCTACTCTGTTTCGGGAAAGCTGTACTTTGTGCCGGTCTTTTTGGCAAAATTTCTGGAGCGTCTTTTGTAAGGAGTTAATGTTTAGTCCGACAAAATTGAAACAACAACAATAAAATACAGAGTAACAATGCAGCAACCAACCCCGTATATACGGAAAGCAAACCCCGGAAACCGAAGAATTAGAATTCTAGGCCTCACATTTTTCCTGTTTATTATCGGTTGCTCTCAACCCGATAGTATTTATGTAGCAGGATCAACCACTGTATTACCTGTCATTTCCCGCGCTGCTGATAAATTTACAGCATTAACAGGTACTCCTATCATTGTTAATGCAGGCGGCTCAG
>JAZGGE010000090.1:0-6606 GCA_036480195.1 Methylococcales bacterium | reverse complement strand
TTTTACTTTCTGCAACGCTCCCCTCAAATCATCCCTTTTTGTTACTGCCAACCGCATAATTTCGCGATCTTTACTTAGGATAGATCGAATACCGTCAGAGATCTCCCCTTTTTGCAGCGAGATAGGCTGAGAGAAAAATGCAGACAACAGACGCTTCCTCTCGTTTTCAACGTGAGTCAAAGCATCCCATTCCTTGTGGCGAGCACTTTCCAGCATGATTTCACTCAATTCTATGATCTTTCCAAGATCTATTGCTTGATTCTCTGGACTCATGATAACTCCTCCTTAACGTCGCACTCAGGCTGCGGTGGAATTTTGATACTGATCCGGGATCGCATCCCAGCCCTCTTTGATTTCTCTCATCAGCGAAGATACTTCATCCAATTTGGCCACATCGTTTTGGATATTCGCTTCCATCAAAACGCGATTCATATAGCCATATAACCCATTCAGATTGTCCGCGATCTCGCCACCTTTTTCCATATCCAGACTTGAGCGTAATCCACTGATAATTGATACTGCCCAACTGATATGCTTGCTTTTTCCGGCAAGATCTTTCCGGCCAATTGCCCCTTTTGCAAAAGCAATCTTGTCCAGAGCTCCGGACATGAGCATTTGAATCAACCGATGGGGTGAAGCGCCTAATGTTTCAGAATGTACAGCTTCACCACCGTAGGAATTTAGAGCTTTGCTAATAGCCGCAGATTGCATCTAGTTTTCTCCTCTTTCGCATGGCAAGGGCATAATTACAAGTCGCTGAATAAAATGAAATGGATTCATGTTTGTATCTCTATAAATTGATATTTAAAACCTGACCAGTTGCTGACTCAAAAACTGTCCGGTTGTTTGCAAAGAACCGATCAATGAATCTAACGTTGCGTATTGGCTTCGAAGACTTTTTTCCTTTAACTCCAAATTGCGCTCGAAATTCGTTTGTTTATCCTCAATGGATCTAATTCTTCTATTCAGGCCGTCTTCACGAGAATCAATCAATCCATTGTTATCAAGAAACCTATCGGCTACTGCTGAGAACTGAAACGCAAACCCTTGGTCATCGTGGGAAAAAAGCTCGGCTACCCCAGCAAAATCAGCATCCAGAACCTTCTCGAAATCACGACTATTGAACTGCAGTGTACCGTCCCTTTGTGTTGCTATTCCCAACTGGGAAAGATGGGATAGATCAGTAGAAAGACCTGCGGGTGCGGTATTAAGTACATCGCGCATACGACGTTGCAGAGTACGTAAAGTGGAATCCCCACTGAGTTCACCTTGACCGAGATCCCTGACAGTATTTTGTAGGGCATTAAAAGCATCGACAAAACCTTTTGCGGATTCTTGAATCGCTTCGGTATCCCGATTGACGTTAATAGTCGAATTTCCGACCGATTTCAACGAAAATGTTATCCCGTCGAAAGCATCATCTATTTCGTTATCGCCACGGGTCAGTGCAAATCCATCAATAGTGAATGCTGAATCCAATTCAGTTAAATCCGCCAGCACATTACCATCCTTGTCCTGATTGACAGTTTGCAAATTTAATCCGCCAGCAATACTGCCAGTGATATCCAAACGCTTGTCATAACCGCTTTCATCCGAGGTAATAACGAGTCGCTCATTATTATCACTGGTATGGAGAATTGTCGCTGTGACACCAGAATTATCAGCCGATTGGTTAATAGCATCTCGTATTTCGGCCAGGGTAGAACCGGCGCCGCCATTGCTTACGTCAACCGTGAAGGAATCATCACCTATTCCGATGGTCAAATCCCCATTGAAGGTTTGAGTTGAGGCAAACTCATCAGAACCTTGTTTATGATTTTGAGCCAGACGTTGTACATCCACGGTGTAAAGCCCATTCGCTGCTTTACTATCGGTGCTGACGGTCGCCACATCTTCATCTGACGAAGTGCTGGTAAATATCTTGAACTTATCAGCACTTCCCAGCTCCTTCATGGCATCCTGAAAAGTCGATACTGCACTTTTCACCTGACCATAGGCGCTCAGCTCAGCTTTATAATCCGTTTCCCGCCGTTTGAGATCATTTAGCGGCAGTCTCTCGACGTTCATCAAGCTGGTTATAATACCCTCAATATCCAGCCCGGAACCCACACCTGCAGCAGTTATCGGCACTGTATCCCCCCAACCATCAAGGTACTGAAAGAGAATAAAGTATCATCCAAAACTTGCTCCAAATTTCCATTCATTCTCAAAATGCACGAACAAGTCCATAGTAAACTATCCAATTGTTCTTGCAGTACCGAAGATGGATAAAATAACAAGCCAGTTTTGGATAATATAAAATTCACGGTCCTAATCCTTATGCTGAATCACGAAAAATCATACCGGCTGCTTCAGACAATCGCTTCCGCATTTCCTGTACTTCTTCAGAGGGTATCTCGCGAATCACCTCATCGGTTTCCTTATCAACTACCTTGATCACAATCATGCCGCTCTCTTCACTCGTGGAAAACTGCAACTCACGATGCAATTGCTGCGCCATTTTATTCATTTCAACAACTACATCATCTATCGATTCTTCCTGATGGGCAGCTTCTTGAGGTTCTTCCGATTTTTTGGAGTCCACCTCCTTCTTTTCTTCATCTGCCTTTGCAACCGTTTCCGCCCGTACAGTTCTCGCCGTTGGTTGCAATAGACTTTGTGAGACTGTACTGACTTCACCGGTCATAACTCATCTCCTATCATCAATTTAAAAAACTGCGGAAATCCCTTTCCGCTCATTTTAAATATTGCCGATAATCTATCGGAGTAGTGACAGCACACCCTGCGGCACCTGATTAGCTTGCGACAACATTGCCGTACCCGCTTGTTGCAAAATCTGGGTTCGGGTCAAATTCGCTGTTTCCCTGGCGAAATCCGCATCCTGGATTCGGCTTCGGGCAGCGCTTTGGTTCTCGATAATATTGGAATTATTTCGGACGGTGGATTCCAGACGATTCATTTTGGAACCGAAATCAGCCCGTTTTTGGGTAATTCTATCGATAGCTGTATCCAACTGTGCCATTGCAGCACTTGCTGTGGTTGCTGTTGCGATATCTGAAGTTGTCGTGCCAAGTACAGAACCGATTCCGTTAGCCCCTGTGGCAGCTATATCAATAGTGCTGATCCCAATTTTGTACTGTGCTCCCGCTTTAAAACCAACTTGGAATGACAGACTCGCATCGTTCCCTAGCAAACTGACACCGTTAAACTCCGTCGCTTGAGTGATGCGGGTGATTTCCTCCTGAAGCTGGACATACTCCTTATTTAGGGATTGTTTGTCCGATGTACCTACACTGGCATTATTCGATTGCACCGCAAGCTCACGCATTCGCTGCAACATATTACCAATTTCATCCATGGCTCCTTCTGCAGTTTGCAGCATGGAAATACCATCGTTCGCGTTTCGGTTCGCTTGTTCCAAACCGCGAATCTGTGCTGTAAAACGTTCCCCGATGGCAAGTCCTGCCGCATCATCTTTTGCACTGTTAATCCGTAAACCCGAAGACAAACGCTCAAGTGATGTCTTCATACTGCTTTGTGAGTTCATCAATGCCCGCTGCGAGTTCAGGGACATTACATTAGTGTTAATTACCGCCATTAGTTTTCTCCTAAGCCCGGTAATTGATAATTCATCACCCGACTGCTGTAGTTAACGGATATGCTAGAGCCGATCTCTGCATTTACCGTTTTCAATCTCTGTATCGACGAAAATCTGACAAACTTTAGGAAAAGCGGCAAACAATTGCCATGTCCCAAGGTACAATCCGAAATATCTTATAACTTATTGTATTTATATCAATAAAATCTATACGCCCAGAACACTATCACCCACATGTACTGGCTTCAGTTGCTTTTTTCCCCTAAAATGCTTTCATGATTTGGAGACATACGTCACATTTTTGACAAATACGGGAGCTAGCACTATGGAATTCAGCAGTACTGACAGCAGCATGGAAGTGGGCAAACAACATACACTGACTTTCCCCTTGGGCATTCCCGGATTTGACAGTCAAACCCACTATCGGCTGCATCACGAGGAAGAAAACCCAAAACTCTTTTCGCTGATCTCAATAGATGAACCTGCCGTCGAATTTGCCGTCGCTAACCCCACTCTATTTAGAATACATTATCAAATTACCCTCACCGAGGAAGAAACCGGCTTGCTCCACCTCACCGATCCTATAGACGCTGCCGTGCTCGTGATGCTTTACCAAACTCCGGAAGGTGAACCAGAGAACCAACCGCTTTTTCCATCGATTAATGCCAATTTCCTGGGGCCGCTGATTATCAACACCACATCCAAGATAGGTATCCAGAAGGTCTTGAATACAGCAGAACGATTCGTAACCATCCAGGGATAGCGATTTCCGACAAAATATTGACGCCAACAAAATCTTTCGTGCCGCTTCACCCATCCCAACAGTTCATTAAAACTCCGATGGCAATGAGTTGTCATTCCCTAGCAAAACGGCTATCAATTGCCGCCTCACCGACTAATACGGCTCTCAGATCAATTCGAAACTTGATTTAGCTTCCCCGAAAGGTTCCTTCCTTCTCGCCTGGCATCTTATTTGCTTATTTTCTCGACATCGTTGTGACGAACGGCGAATAGTGCTTATTCGCCAATTCTAGAAAAATAGCCGGAGATACAGGATGCCTCAAATTATCAATACCAACATGATGTCGCTCAACTCCCAAAGGGCGTTGAACAAATCACAGAACAGCATGCAAACTTCCATTGAACGTTTATCATCCGGACTACGTATTAACAGCGCGAAAGATGACGCGGCGGGACTCGCCATCTCGGAACGGTTTTCAGCACAAATCCGGGGGTTGGAACAAGCCAACCGGAATGCCCATGACGGGATCTCTATGCTACAAACTGCAGAAGGTGCAATGGATGAAATCGGCAATATGTTGCAACGGATGCGCGAACTGGCCGTTCAGGCAAATAATGCGACCGTAGGCACTGCTGACAAAGCATCGCTCGACAAGGAATACCAACAGCTCAAACTGGAAATCACAAGAGTCACCCAGGCAACCGAATTCAACGGCGTAAAAATGCTGGGTGCCGATACGAGTCTTTCGTTCCAGGTCGGATTCAAAGCAGGAGCACAATACAAGATTGCCGTCAGTACGATTGATGTAGCCAATGCTGGTGGAGTCCAATCTGCATTGGGTGCGACTTCAAAAATCGATACAGCAGCAGGCGCCAGCGCCGCTATGGGTACTTTGGATGTCGCCATTGACGCAATTACCCAAAAAAGAGCCGATTTCGGTGCCAAGATGAATCGGCTGGAATCCACCGTGCGCAATAACGCCAATATTATCGAAAACCAGAGTGCTGCTCGGAGCCGAATTCGCGATTCGGATTTCGCCAGGGAAACAGCAAATCTGACTCGGACACAGATATTGCAACAGGCTGGAACCGCCATGCTGGCGCAGGCAAACCAAATACCGCAAAACGTGCTGCAACTGCTCGGATAGTCAACCAATGAATGACTTTAACCTGCTAAGCAACCGGTTTCAGGACAGATATCTGTACGAAATCAACCGGAATACCTTTAACAAAATAGGTTCAAATGCCTTTTTTCAAAACCATTTTGGTGAGAGTCTGGTTCAGGTCGATAGCTTAAACATAATCGTCGGCACCGATTCCGGTCTATTGCTCCGGTACTTGACCAACCTGGATCTCCCGGAAGGAAGTCGCTATCTTTTCATTGAACCACCAGAGATTCTCGAACTTATTAAAGAATTCACCGCCGATCTCGATTTAGGCGACCAAATTACCCTCTCATCATCAGATGACTGGACCCAGTCACTGAGCAGCTACAATTTCAATGATTATGTTTTTATAGAACGGGTCAGGGTAATCGAATCCCTGGGAGCTACTGACGGTTACCTGTCGGAATACCGCCACATTTTGTTTAACGTCAACCAAAAAATAAGTGAGCTCATTTGGCAAACCCGAGCCAGTATTGGAGGCCGGGATTTCGCGGAACAACACATTGACAATCTTGTTGAACAAATTAACCCGGCAATCCAGTTAAAGAGACTTTTTACGGGCTATACTGCGGTACTGCTCGCAGGAGGCCCCTCACTGGATGAAGCTATCCCCTGGGTCAGGGCACATCAAGATAAACTGCTAATTATTGCGGTTTCAAGAATTAGTCGACGCTTAATCGAAACAGGCATTGAACCTCATATTGTCGTTTCCGTGGATCCTCAGCCAGTAAGCTTTCAGGTGAGCAAAGAGATGTTGCTTTTTGATCCTGAAAAAACAGTATTTGTTCACGCCAATCATGTCTCGTTTAGTTTATTGGCCCAATGGCCGGGTCAAAGTGCTTATTTAGGGGACACATTCCCATGGAAAACACCATTAAACACCGCAAATATTGGAATCGTACCCCCCACCGTTTCCAATACCGCACTCAACCTGGCCATTGAGATGGGATGTTCCCGGGTCATTTTGGCCGGTGTCGACCTCTGCCACAGTAAGGAAGGGTATTGTCATGCACAAGGCAGTGACGAACACAGTAGCGGCCCACAACTCAGCGGAGTCCGTCTGCAAGTTACAACGAATGGTGGACGGATGGCGGAAACAAC
>JAZGGE010000089.1:0-10355 GCA_036480195.1 Methylococcales bacterium | reverse complement strand
ACTATTTTCAAATTGTCCACCGAAAGGCTTACCCATTCCTTCAATCTGGGACGCCATCCTTCGAGCTGCCATTTCACCGCTTAAATTACCAAGTATCATGAGCGTTCCCAATATGCCGAACACAAGGTAAACGGTATTTTTTTTGAGTTGATGTACTTCAATACCCGCAATCATCATTAGATATACTCCCCAAGCCATACCGATCAATGAACCCGCATAAGGGATAATACTCAGCAGAATGGTAATGGGATATATGGCTGACGCGTAGGCAACGCACCGATACGCAGTTTCATACGAATGATTGGAACCCATTAACTTCCAAATCACAAAAAGGATTGCAGCACTGATAAAGGAACTGATGAGCGCAAAAATTGGAAACATGATGATAGCCCCCATTCCGGCAATCATCACTCCAGCCATACCGGCACCAAATAGCGATAGCGTCGCAACCATAAGCCCCGCGACCACAGCCATCACTATCAGGAATATGATAGGATCAACAAACCCGCCGGTTTGGGCCATTTCACGGTAAAAATCGATTGGATTCTTAATTATTTTTACAGCATCTTCGATGATTACATTTAGCTTTGCTTTGTTTTTCATTGGAACCTCTCATCAGACTAAATTGGTTATATTTCGCGCGGTCACGAACACGGAATTTATCTCGAGTAGCTTTTTGCCGAAAGCGAGATGCTGAAATAGGCACATAGCAAGCTGCATAACTGTATCAGCAACGCTGTCATCGGTAAAAATCGACCAATCGAAATCCGTAACCAGAACCGTGCCAAGCATATTGTACGCTCATAGCTACAGGGTGTAAGCGATTCGCTCTTACAAGCAGCGATACTTGAGGAATTACAGGCGCAATCTATCTTCTGGGAATGGAGGAACTATTAATGAGGGATGTCCAATTCAACATCCTCATATAAATCACCGAGGGGAAAGGTTAAATCCAGAGAAGTGATCATTGCATCTTGTTCTTGTTCTTGTTCCGAATAACTGTGCATGACCCAATCGTTGTCATCGTTTCGCCGAAATGTATCAATGGCGATTTTCTGGGTGTCAATAAGCCAATACTCGTTAAGGCTTTCCAGCTGCCGGTAACAACTGAATTTTAGTCCCCGGTCATAAGATTCAGTACTCGGAGACAATACTTCTGCGATGAAGATCGGGGATTGTTTGTAGAGCCTGCTTTGTTTATCTTTTTTGTCACAGGTTACCAATACGTCGGGATAGAAAAAGGCATTGGCTTTTTCAACGTGTACTTTCATATCAGAAATGTAGCTTTGGTAAGGAGTATCTTTCAGATTTGCCTTTAACAGGTAGGCAAGATTCATCGCAATTGTCACGTGGAAGTCAGTCGCACCGACCATCGCCCAAACTTCGCCATCCAGGTATTCGTGTTTTAATTCGGTGCACTCCTCATCACGGAGGTAGTCTTCCGGAGGAAAAAGTGCTTTTTCAGCTGACGTGACCATAACAGATTACCTTCAAGATTGAATCGATAGCTTTCTTTTCAAGAATGGGACAACTTCATTCAGTGGCAATTCCTGGTTTTCGCCATCCCGTCTTTGACGATATTCGATTGTACCACTATCAAGTCCCTTGTCCCCCAGAACGATCCGATGGGGAATACCTATCAGTTCCATATCGGCAAACATGAAACCGGGACGGACTTTGCGATCATCGAACAAGACATCAAAACCGGCGTCAATCAATTCGGTATAGAGTTTTTCAATGGCGACCTTCAGCCGTTCCGATTTGTGCATATTCATTGGCAATAAAGCCACTTGAAACGGAGCGAGGGCATCAGGCCAAATGATGCCGCGGTCATCGTGGTTTTGCTCAATCGCGGCGGCCACAATACGGGAGATTCCAATGCCATAACACCCCATAATCATAGTCTGATTGCGACCTCCTTCATTTTGAACGCCGGCATTCATCGCTTCACTGTATTTTGTGCCGAGCTGAAATATATGTCCCACTTCGATACCTCGGGCGATAGTCAAGGTGCCTTTACCGTCAGGGCTGGGGTCGCCTTGTTGAACAGTACGAATGTCCTCTATTGTTTTCGGCAACGGTAAATCCCTTTCCCAATTGACGCCGGTATAGTGCTTATCATCTTGATTGGCGCCACAGACGAAATCGGAAAGAAGCGCTGCGCTGCGATCAACAATCAAAGGAACCTTCAGATTGATCGGTCCGATAGAACCGGGGGCGCAACCAGCTGCCTGTTTGACTTCTTCGTCGCTGGCGAATTGCAAAGGTGTGGCAACACCTTGCAGCTTTTCTGCTTTAACCGGATTGAGTTCATGATCGCCTCGCAGTAATAACCCGACAATGCTGCCGTCTTCACTTTTAACCAGCAATGTTTTTAAACACTGCTGTGGAGGTTTATTAAGAAACTGGCTAACTTCTTCGATAGAATGTTGCAATGGGGTATCTACCTCGACCAAATTCTCCTCTGGACTATTTCGGGTATCCCCAATAGGCATGGCTTCTGCGGCTTCTACATTGGCTGCAAATTCACTTTCTGTTGAAAATACAATAGCATCCTCCCCAGAATCGGCCAAGACATGAAATTCATGGGACAGGCTTCCGCCAATCGCGCCAGAATCCGCAAGTACTGCCCGAAATTCAAGACCCATGCGATTGAATATTGCACTATAGGCGTCATACATCCGATCATAGGTTTCCTGTAAGGACACGTTATCCAGATGAAATGAATAGGCATCTTTCATAATAAATTCCCGCGCCCGCATAATACCAAACCGGGGACGTATTTCATCACGAAATTTGGTCTGGATCTGATAGTAGGTAATGGGTAATTGCTTATAGCTCTTGATTTCGTTCCGAGCCAGATCAGTAATAATCTCCTCGTGGGTGGGACCGAGACAAAAATCCCGATCATGGCGATCTTTAAGCCGAGCGAGTTCCGGCCCATATTGCTCCCACCGCCCCGATTCCTGCCAAAGTTCAGCAGGTTGAACCGCAGGCATCAATACTTCCAGTCCCCCGGCCTTATCCATCTCTTCCCGAGTAATCCTCTCAACGTGCCGCATTACTTTAAGCCCGAGGGGGAGCCAACTATAAAGACCCGCGGCAAGCTTACGGATTAGTCCGGCCCGAAGCATCAATTTATGGCTGGCAATCTCGGCATCGGCAGGGATTTCTTTCAATGTATTAAGGGGAAATTGACTGGTTCGCATGGTTTTGTCAGAAAGATTTTGGAAATATGCTGATTGTCCGGTTTTTAACCGCTAGATTCAACTCCAATTCGATTTCGGATAGTGTTATTGCGCTTCTCAGGGAACTTTTCCAGGAAACGGTTTGAACTGTAGTTTCCAGTTTCCCAGACTATTCGAAAATCAATACTTCAGAAATTCGACAATATCCGTCAGCTGAACTATTAACACTTGTAAATCTCCCGGTTCACTTCTAATAAGCTTCTCGCTGATTTCCTTCGATAGCCTTTCAAGCACCTCTCTGTCTTCATCACAAGCTGTTTCTCCCAATTCATCAGCTTTTTTCAACAAAATCTGAATATCACCCGGTATACCGCTATTGGACTCATAAGCTTTTTCAGTTCCAAACAAGCCTGCCACTCTTTTTTGAGCGGATTCGAAGACTCCCGACTCCATTCGTATCGCCGCATTTTTTATCTCTACACTTTTTGCCAAACCGGTTTTCTTTTCCGTAGCGACGACATGAAGAATGCCATCCAGATCCAGGTCAAGCGTCATCACTATCGGACTGGGTGCCTGGGATTTACTGAGACCCTCAACAGTGAATTCCCCTATCAGGCTATTCTTTAACGCATCAGGATCTTCGCCCTGATAAATTTTAATATCAACGGTTTTCTGATTATCCTCAATAGTAAAAAAAACCTCGCTTTTCTTGGCTGGTATTGGGGTATTCTTGCGAATAATCGGCACATATTGGTGGGCATAGGGGATGCCATCCAAATCGCCATAAATGCTGGTACCAAAAGTGTAAAGTGTAATATCCACTAATACTGAAGAAACTTTTTCTCCAGCGATCATGGCGGCCTGGATCGCCGCACCCGTTGCAACGCAAAAATCAGGGTCTACTTCACATCGAGGCTCAATCCCCAGTGCTTCTTTGAGTCGCCACGACACCAAGGGCGTCCTGGTGGAACCTCCAACCAGTAGAATCTCATCCAATGCGGCAGGAGATAAACCGCTATCCTTCATGGCACGATGAACTGCATCCAGGGTCTTATCAATATAGGACGTAATCATGACCTCGTATTCATCACGGGAAATTTCTAATGATAAATTAAACGGCGCATCTTTCCACATCGTTAAATATTCTGCTTCAATACATGCAAAAGGTTGACTGGAAAGTTTTTCTTTGGCGGCAACTGCAGCACGTAACAATTTCGCTTCGACCTGACGGGCATTTTTCAGCTGCGATAACTGGATTCCATACCGATAAACCAGTTCTTCCCGAATAAATTCCATAATTCGCTGGTCAAAGTCATCTCCCCCAAGATGGTTATCTCCGTGGCTGGCAAGCACTTCCACCACACCACCTTGCATTTCCACCACAGAAACATCAAATGTTCCACCACCAAGATCATAAATCAGGATGCGTTTGCCCTGCTTCGCCGCTGCTTCATAAGACAACGCCGCCGCGGTTGGTTCGTTGATAATACGAACCACATCAAGCCCTGCAATCTCACCCGCATCCCGTGTTGCCTGCCTCTGGGCATCGTTGAAATAAGCTGGCACAGTGACCACAGCCTGACTTAAAGATTGTTGTAAATCCGCTTCTGCAATTTCTTTCAATCGCCGTAGAATGATAGCGGAAATTTCCTGCGGGGAGTACGCTTCACCCGCCATCTCGACTTTCTGAGCAAACCCCATGGAACGCTTGATGGATTTTATTGTCCTTTCGGGATACAAGGCATACTGGTTAAGTGCTGCTTCTCCCACCAAAATTTCATTATCCAAACCCATCCCGACCACTGATGGCAGCATTTTGTTTCCGGCCTTATCGGTAATGATTCTGGGTTGTCCATCTTCAACAACCGCCACTTCTGAATTGGTGGTGCCGAGGTCTATACCAATAATTGTTGCCATCATCATTCTTTCCTGGGGAGTGGGGATGAGATAACATCAACCCTAATATTTAAATAAAAATTCATATTTTGCCAAACACCATTCTCCCAGATACCCTTCGTTCGCAGGTTGACAGTGTACTCAATGGCAAATAGACTCAAACTGCACACTATATACCTTTCGCGTTCAAGAATACCCGTTTTCAGCACGCATCTTTTCGCGAAGAGCGTCGTTGTAGAAGCTTGAAAGAGATGACTCTTTCTGCACTACTACGCCTAGGAGGTTGTCCGAGAATAGATAACCACTCAAAACGGGTATTCTTAATCACGAAAGGTATAGAATACTGGCAAATGGGCTTATCCGTAGCAGATTCTCTACTCTCAGACGGCCTCTTATTGTATACAAGCAGATAAACCATGAGAACAACTACGTTAAAATCCAACATCTCACTGCCGCCGGGAACCAGGATTAACAATTACAAAGTTGTCAGCGAATTGGGCTCAGGTGGTTTCGGAATCACCTACAAGGCATTTGACCCGGAGCTGCAAACCCACGTCGCCATTAAAGAATACTTACCCATCGAGCTTGCCGTTCGCAATTCTGACAATATCAGTGTTACACCACGAAGCGAAAAAGTCATTCATAACTACCAGTTTGGCTTAAAGGGCTTTCTAAAAGAGGCTCGTACATTAGCGAAGTTTCGTGATCATCGGATCGTGCGGGTTCTCCAATTTATGGAGGCAAACGGTACCGCTTATCTGGTCATGGAGTACGAAGAAGGGGAATCTCTTCATACAATGATCGCCCATGACCCTACCCCCTTTAGTGAACAAAAGCTATTGAGGTTACTAACCCAAACGCTTGAAGCCTTATCAATCGTCCATCATGCCGGTATTTTGCACCGCGATGTGAAACCAGCCAATATTTACATACGCACCGATGGATCCCCAGTGTTACTCGACTTTGGATCAGCTCGTTATTCTTTGGGGGAGGAAACCAGACTACTCACCAGCATTGTAACACCGGGATATGCCCCTTTTGAACAGTACTTAAGTAGCGAAAAGCAGGGGCCTTGGACAGACATCTATGGTGTCGGAGCAACATTTTATAGACTGGTGACCGGCAAGCGCCCGATTGAGGCAACAGAACGAATCGCTGCTATCAGTAACAACACTCCCGAACCTAACCCACCTGCCACAGATTTGGCTGGGGATGAATATAGCAAAGAGTTTCTTGGCTACATCGACTGGATGTTGAAACCACGCTCGGAAGAACGTCCACAGACAGCGGATACCCTGCTGACAAAACTTGCAACGCTACGTGAATTACCGTCGAAGATACCGACCGACATACCCTCCTTTGGAGCCCTCATCTTGGATCGTTCCCACCGGCGCAAGCTGGCAATTGGAATGGGGATTGCTGTAGGTCTGATTGGTCTCGGGTTTTCACTTGCAAATATTGGCCAGGTAGACACTAAGGTGGAAGAAAATTTATTTTTTATCCCTCCTACGTCGAGAACTGCAGAGGAAAACAAGCCTGTTGTTGCCAAAGAAAACACCGGGATGCCTGAGGAAAAAAATAAGCAGCAGATCAACACTCTTCTCAACCGTGCAGAGCAAGCACTGGAGGATCTTCGCTTGACCACACCGGAAGGCAATTCTGCTTTTGACTATTATCAACAAGTGCGCCGACTCGACCCGGAAAATCCTACAGTCACTGCCGGTATTAAAATAATTATCAATCAATACATAGCATTCGCTACAACATCATGGCAGAACGGTAATCGCAATCAGAAGGACGCCTATCTGGATCGTGCAACTGGAATCGATCCGAACGATCCTGATTTAATCGCAGCACGTACCCGGCTGGCCATATTGCCAACCCAGCAAGGTCGACAACCAATCCGCAGAATACGCTTTCCCAACATTCGCGCAGCTAAAATTGCCTATAGAGAGCGCCAAATAGATAAACGTGAATACGCCCGTATTGAACGCTACTATGTCGAATGGTTCAAAAAGAAGGTTGGCGCAATAAAGGCTTTGTATCGAAGCGGTGGAATAAATAAGCAACAATATCGTCAACGTATTCGTGCAGCTGAACACAAGTATAAAGGATCAGGCGATCGTAAATGAATTTACCCTTCGCGTTCAAGAATGCTCGTTTCGAGTGGGTAGATTTTCGTAAATAGCCAGGCGTAGAAACGCGGGAAAAGCCATCTCTTTCAAGGCTATAAAACGATTCTCCTCACGAAAAAATGCGCACTCAAGAATACCGCTCAACCAATTAAAGCTGACTTTATCGAATCAATTTGATTCCGCACATTTGCCGCCTCCTCAAATTCCAACTCCCGCGCATGGGTATACATCTTCTCTTCTAAAAGCTCAATTTGTTTCGCCGCTTCAGCGGGTGAGCTAATTTTATATTCAGCGGCAGGTTCAGCAACTTTGCCTCGCTTTCGACTTTGACTGCCCGATCCCCGACCTGGAACTGTGACTTCCAGGATATCAACCAGCGCCTTTTCAATGGACTTGGGTGAAATATTATGCAATTTGTTGTAAGCAGTTTGTTTCTCCCTTCTCCTATCAGTTTCCTCCATTGCCTGCTTCATTGATTTGGTCACTTTATCCGCATAAAGGATCACTCGCCCTTTGATATTGCGAGCAGCCCGTCCCATGGTTTGGATTAATGATACAGTTGATCTCAGAAAACCTTCTTTATCTGCATCCAGAATTGCGACCAGTGCTACTTCCGGGATATCCAATCCTTCCCGTAGCAGGTTAATACCCACCAGTACATCGAATTTTCCGGCCCGTAAATCCTGAATAATTTCCACCCGTTCCACGGTATCGATATCCGAATGTAAATAACGTACTTTTACACCATGTTCATACAGATATTCGGTTAGATCTTCTGACATGCGTTTGGTTAACGTTGTCACCAGAACCCGTTCGCCCAGTTTGGCACAAGCACCTACTTCCGATAGTAAATCATCTACCTGACTGATCGCCGGTCGAACTTCTATACCAGGATCAATAAGTCCCGTGGGTCGAACCACTTGTTCGATAATTGCGCCCGAGTGCTCTTTTTCGTAGTTTCCCGGTGTAGCAGAGATATAAACCCGCTGAGAAGAACGGTTTTCGAATTCATCAAACCGTAAAGGTCGATTGTCCAATGCCGACGGTAACCGGAAACCATAGTCAACCAATGTCTCCTTCCTTGATCGATCCCCTTTGTACATAGCGCCAAGTTGCGGGACGGTTACATGACTTTCATCGATCACCAACAGGGCGTCATCCGGCAAATAGTCCAGCATTGTTGGAGGCGGTTCTCCATCATTCCTACCGGAAAGATAGCGGGAATAGTTTTCGATGCCTGAGCAATACCCTACTTCAAGAATCATTTCCATATCAAAAAGGGTTCGTTGCTCCAATCGCTGCGCTTCAACAAGTTTGTTCTTTTGCCGCAAATCTTCCAGCCTGTCTTTCAGCTCAACCTTGATTTTATCAACGGCTTTAAGTAATTTTTCTCTCGGCGTTACATAGTGACTTTTTGGAAAGACTGTATAACGAGCAACACGGTTGAAAATTTCACCGGTTAGCGGGTCGAACAGCGACAATCTTTCGATTTCATCATCAAAAAGCTCTACCCGCAGGGCTTCTTTTTCTGACTCCGCAGGAAAGATATCGATAACATCCCCACGAACCCGGTAGGTCGCACGCCGCAATTCCACATCGTTCCGGGTATATTGTAATTCCACCAGCCTCCGCAGTAATTTTCGCTGGTCGATAAGATCACCTCGTACCAAATGCAAAACCATTGCGAAGTAGGACTCCGGCTCGCCCAATCCATAGATTGCTGACACCGTTGCCACTACAATGGTATCGTGCCGCTCAATTAGTGCCTTGGTTGCTGAAAGCCGCATCTGTTCGATGTGTTCGTTTAGAGAGGCATCTTTTTCAATATAGGTATCCGAAGCAGGTACATAGGCTTCTGGCTGATAATAATCATAATAGGAGACAAAGTACTCCACCGAATTTTCCGGAAAGAACTCTTTCATCTCACCATAAAGCTGAGCAGCCAACGTTTTATTGTTGACGATTATCATCGCCGGCCTTTGGACAATACAGATCACATTGGCCATTGTAAATGTCTTGCCAGACCCGGTTACGCCAAGCAATGTCTGGTGCAATTCACCATCTGCCAACCCTTCCACCAATTTTTCGATGGCTTCCGGTTGATCGCCTGCCGGATCAAACGGACTGTGCAATTTAAAATCTTTACTCATTATGGATTCAGCAGGATGGCTCTATAGAGTATGATTAACAAGCGCTAGGGAATTGTCCGGGAAAAAAGGACAATACGCTCTATGATGAAGCATTATCAATTTATAAACAAAGAAACCGACAGTATATCCCAACCATGACTATTCAACTCTCAGATCGCGTTAGCGCTGTAAAACCATCACCCACTTTAGCCATTACCGCGAGAGCTGCTGCCATGCGGGCAGCCGGTAAGGATATTATTGGCCTCGGTGCCGGTGAACCGGATTTCGATACCCCCGACCACATTAAACAAGCAGCGATTGAAGCCATTAACAACGGGTTTACTAAATATACTCCTGTTGATGGAATTCCCAGCCTGAAACAGGCTGTTATTGAAAAATTCAAGCGGGATAATGGATTTGATTATACAGCGGATCAAGTTCTCGTTTCATGCGGCGGCAAACAGAGTTTTTATAATTTGGCTCAAGCACTCCTTAATCCAGGTGATGAAGTTATCATTCCCGCACCCTATTGGGTTTCCTATCCTGATATGGTTTTACTCGCCTGTGCGAAACCGGTAGTTCTCGAAACGAGTCAGGGTGATGGCTTTAAAATCACTCCCGATCAATTGCGCAATGCCCTCACGGATCGAACCCGTCTTTTCGTAATCAATAGTCCTTCAAACCCCACGGGAGTCGCCTACAGCGGAGATGAACTGAAAGCGCTTGCAACGGTTTTGAAAGATTATCCCGATGTTGTCATTGCGACTGATGATATGTACGAACACATTGTCTGGGAAGGTGTCCAGTTCAGTAACATTTTGAACGCCTGTCCTGAGCTATATGACCGTACAATGGTTTTAAATGGCGTTTCCAAAGCTTATTCCATGACCGGTTGGCGGATTGGATATGCAGCCGGGCCTGCTGAAATCATAAGGGCAATGAAAAAAATCCAATCCCAAAGCACCTCGAACCCCACGTCTATTTCCCAAGTTGCAGCGGAAGCTGCA
>JAZGGE010000088.1:0-14700 GCA_036480195.1 Methylococcales bacterium | reverse complement strand
AGTTTTTTTGTTTGTCTTCGTTCGAGTAGCAACAGGCGCATAGCAAGCTACGTAACTGTTGCTGCTCGGGTGAAGATGGAAAAAAACAAGTGAGAATGTATAAGTTATTTAATTTCAATTCCTTAACACCAAGGATGGCTTAACTATGCCTATTTAACAATGCTCTTTTTTCTGTTCAATAACTCCGGAAATTGCTTCACCACCCACTGCATGAAATAACCCCTGGGCTTAAACTTACCGGTCCGCGCATAATACAAAATATATTCATTATTTAGCGTCCCATCCAAAAGCCTGTGCGCAGATTCCGTACCACAGAAAAGGATTTGATCGTCGATTCGGATTGGGTGATCTGCACCCGGCATAATGATGGTTTCATCACCAGACTGAATAGCCAAAGGCTCTGTGGATAGAGATTTTTCGTAATTACCCGGATAGCGCACTAAATCACCTAACAGAACCTGCTCATTATTCCCCAGGACACTGACTAAAGCACTTGCCTTTTCGCGATTAACGAACACTGTAAGTAACTCTGGTTGCTGGCGTCCAATTGTCATCCTCAATCGATCAATTATGTCGTAGCTTGATTGGTTTCCCTTAACATGCTCATCCATTAAATAGCCGAAAAAAGGTTTCAGCAACGGCGCGACTAATGCGTAGAGAACTCGCCGAGCCGTAACCAGGGAAGGTTGCATAATAATGTCAGCATTCGCTGCTGCAAACGCCGCTTCATTATGATGTTTGTTCTGCCGAACAATGGTAAAAAGATTTGGGTTTAAAGCTCGGGCATTCAATAATATTCCCAAATTATGCCCATCATCGTCGGTGGCTGCCAATATTCCGACAGCATCTTTAATACCTGCTTGTAAAAGGGTTTTTGCGGTTGTTGATCCCACAATATACGTGGTTTGTTTCTCATGTTCATCCAGCGTATGGGTATCAATGACAGCAGTGGAGATACCCAGCGAAACCAGTGACTTATGAACTTCATGCCCCATTCGTCCGTAGCCACTAATAATCCAGGTTCCCCTTGGAGGATGTAGTGTCCTGTCCAATGTTGCTCCCGCAGCACCGACCATCCATTGGTTTAATGTATAAATGGTTGGCATATGAATCGCGTAGCCTAAATCTTTTGCGAAACTTTTAAAGGGATCGACAATGTGCATATCTCTGCCAAGAGTCTCCAGAGTTTCTTCGTAAATATCTACTTTCGATACGGTAATAATGCGGACTTCAGGATTAAGTAGCCTTGCCAATGCAGATATTCTTAGATTGACTTCTTCATCGTTGGTCATTGCAACAATGGCCTGACATTCCTTTTTTCGCAGACCGGCTTCAAGCAAGTGTTTAGGTACGCTGGCATCGGCACAAAGACCCGGCATGGGAGCCCGATAGTCCCTGAGTAGCAATGCTTGGATGCGGGAAGGTTCTATCTCAATAATCGCGGCGGAAATACCCGCATCGCTTAAACCTCGAGCCAATAGACTACCCGCATCACCAAAACCGCACAGTATAAAAAAATCGCCTGGCATCCGCGCCACGCTACGGGTAAAACGCTTTTCTGCAAGGGCTTGCTGAAAATAGTGATTTTGGAACAAGCTGATGATCGCACCAACAGCATAAAACCAGGCAATGACACTAACATAGAGACACACTATTGCCCAGATGCGCTGCGCATCGCTAAATTCAACAGGAATCTCGCCAAATCCTGTTGTTGTTGCGGTATAGGTCATGAAATAGAAAGCATGGAATATACTCATGTACTGAGGCGCCCCATTTATTTCTATTCCCGGTATCAAGGTCATACCCACGATGGCAATCGAGTAAACCCATAGCAATACCATAATCGGTCTACGGATTGACCGCAGAACGATAAAACCTACCCGGCTAACATCACCTGCTACTTCTGCCATGGTTTGCTACCGGCGGGACAAAAGAGTTTCGGTAACCAACATTACTACAGAAATGACATTGGCCAACATTGCACCCCCAGTCAACGAAATTATGCTGGACATCACGTCCGGCGTAACTCCGGTTTTGGTTACATGAACGACAACCGTCCAATAAACCATAGCGGCAAGCAATTGCAAATCTGCAACAAGACTGGTGGAAAGCAGTACGGCCCCCATGTGGGAGCGATCACCTAATTTTAGGCCGGTTGCTATTAAATTAACCACGACAACTGCGAAAAGTTCATAGACGTTGTGGTGTGCTGGATTATCCATCTCCCCCAAAAAAAACCCAAAATTCAAGGTTAATGCGAGGACAATAAAAAAACCAAATATTACCTTTTCTAGGTTCATTGTTATCTCCGTTACCGACCTGTTCTCCAGGAAGCTATCCAAAAGTAGAAGCCGTAGCAAGGGAATTCTTTAGAGTCAGAATTTTCGATCATTGAAGGCGAATAGCAGGCCTGTTTAACGATAATGACGGAGAATCTGACCAAAAGGTCTTTCCGCAATAGGTTATCTCTATTCTCGGGTAGCCTCCTAATGCTAAGTTCGTGCTATTCTAGCCGATCAAACTAAACAGTGTAACTATAAGGATAAGTTTTTTACGATAATCACATCTGTCACAAAATAATGCGTACTATAAAATGCGTTTTCTTGAACACGTATAGGTATATAATTGCGGCTTAACTATTTCATTCCGTAACAATTCTTTATGTCCACCGGAATACCTCTGCCCGATACCCGATCGATGATCGCCACGCTGATAGAAACACCTTCCATCAGCAGCACCGACTCTAGCATCGATCAAAGCAATCTTGCCGTGATCAATCTGCTTGCTGATTGGCTTGAAACTGCAGACTTCCACATCGATATTATTCCTGTTTCAGAGACCAAGGCCAATCTCATTGCAACATTGGGAAATCGTGAACAATCTGACGGTCTGATTCTTTCTGGACATACAGACACAGTTCCCTACGATACTTCGCGCTGGACCAGCGATCCTTTCTGCTTAACCGAGAAAGACAACCGGTTGTATGGCCTCGGAACCGCAGATATGAAATCTTTCTTTGCCTTGGTGCTCGAAGCTGTCCAGGGGTATCAGGCAAAGAACCTGCAACACCCTTTGGTTGTCCTCGCTACCGCTGATGAAGAAAGTACGATGAGTGGTGCAAAAGCACTTGTGGAAAACCAAACCCCTCTAGGCCGTTACGCGGTCATCGGTGAACCAACCTCTTTGCGGCCCATCAGAATGCACAAAGGGGTGATGATGGAATCCATCCGTATCTCCGGTAAATCGGGCCACTCCAGTAACCCTGCTCTAGGTGCAAGCGCCAGTGAAGGGATGTTGAAACTCTTAAACAGCCTCATTGATTGGCGTCAGACTCTACAAAAAGATTTTCAGAACCCTGCTTTTGAAGTTGACATTCCCACAGTCAACATTGGTTCCATCCATGGGGGAGACAACCCGAATCGCATCTGCGCTTTTTGTGAATCGTTAATCGATATCCGCCTCATGCCTGGAATGGAAATCGCGAATACTCGCCGTGATCTGATGAACCATCTTATCCCATTATTTAAGGACAATACCAAGCTGACAGTTAAAATTGAACCATTATTTGACGGTATACCCGCATTTGAAACACCCGCCGATGCCCTTATAATTGGAACTACCGAGAAACTAACGGGTTATTCGGCAGACGCCGTAGCATTCGCAACCGAAGCCCCTTTTTTCAAACAAATGGACATCGAAACGGTAGTTTTGGGCCCCGGCTCTATCAATCAGGCTCACCAGCCCGATGAATTTATTTCTTTAAGTGAGCTTCAACCCACGGTAAATCTAATTCGAAAATTGATCGAGCATTTTTGCATTCGCGATTGATATGGAAAATAGCAATAATGACGCCTCATTTGTGAGTTGGTTCCGTCAATCATCCCCCTATATCCACGCCCACCGGGGGCGTACCTTTGTTATTTGTTTCGGCGGGGAAGCCCTGTACGGTGAGAACTTTACGGAGTTTATTCACGATATTGCCTTACTTAATAGTTTGGGGATCCGCTTGGTTCTTGTCCACGGCATTCGACCCCAAATAAAGCAACGACTGGAACGGCAGGGGATTACTTCTCGTTATCACAATGGACTTCGAATCACTGATGATGAAGCCTTGCAAGCAGTCAAGGAAGCAGCGGGACTGGTGAGGGTCGAAATTGAAGCGGATTTTTCCATAAGCCTTGCTAATTCACCTATGGCCGGCGCGAAAGTGCGGGTGACATCCGGTAATTTTGTAACGGCAAAGCCATTAGGTATCAGGGATGGCATTGATTTCCTCCATACCGGAGACGTGCGGCGCGTTGATCATCAAGCGATCAGCGACAAACTGGATCAAAACAATATCGTTCTGCTATCGTCGATTGGTTATTCCCCCAGCGGAGAGGTTTTTAACCTCAGTGCAGAGGAAGTTGCTACCGCCACTGCTGTTGCTTTAAAATCCGATAAGCTGATTCTACTGATGGAGGGAGAAACTCTGCGTGATGGCCAGGATGCCCTAATCCGGCAATTGACGGTAAATGAAGCGAAAGCACTCATCGACAAATCCACTCTGGTTTCAGTACCGATCAAACGGCATTTGTACGCTGCACTTAACGCCTGTAAAAATGGCGTGGCACGCGTTCACTTGCTTGACCGTGGAATTGATGGCGCTATCTTGACCGAGTTATTCACCCGGGATGGAATTGGTTCACTGATCAGTCCGACACCATACGAAGTGCTACGGTCAGCCACTATTCAGGATATTGCCGGTATTTTGGAACTCATCACACCGCTGGAAGAAAAAAACGTGTTGGTTCGCCGTTCTAGAGAAACCCTGGAAATGGAAATAGAAGACTTTGTCATCATAGAGCGAGACAGACTCATTATTGGCTGCGGCGCGTTGCATTTATTCCCCGATGCAAATAGTGCGGAAATCGCATGTCTGGCTCTTCACCCCAACTACCGGGGAGAACAACGTGGCGAAAGACTACTTGACCACCTAGCGGAAATAGCTAAAAAAGCAAAAATCAATCAATTCTTTGTACTTACCACCCAAACCATTCATTGGTTTTTAGAGCATGGTTTCAAGGAAACAACGCTTGATCAGTTGCCGGTTAAACGCCAGACTTTATACAACTACCGCCGTAATTCGAAAGTGCTGATGAAAGTTATTTGATAGTGGCCGCGAATACGATCCATTCCAAAAAGGCTCCCCGTCCGCAGCTTAAAGATGGAATCAAGGTCTTGCAAATTACCGACCTGCATTTGCTTTCTGATCCTCGCCGACTGTTACTTGGCCTAAATACGGACAAGACCTTTCTTGACGTTTTAGAATTAGCGAAATCGAAAGACTGGCCTCCCGACTATATTTTGCTCTCTGGAGATCTGGCCCAAGAGCCGGTAGTCGAAACATATCTGAGGTTGCGTCATCATCTTGAACGATTGAATATCCCCTGTCTCTGCTTACCTGGAAACCATGATAATTCTGAGGTAATGGGAAACATTCTTCAGGGTCCTTATATACATTTCATGGAACGGATTGTGACAGGACAATGGCAGATTATTCCATTAGATAGTCAAATACGGGGCGAAGAAGGCGGGTTTATCTCCAGTGGTGAAATCAAAAAACTTTGCCGGTTTTTGGAGGAATATCCGGAAAAACATGCCTTGATCGCCCTGCACCATCACCCTATTCCCTGTCAAAGCGAATGGATGGATACCATGATTATTAAAAACTGGAAAAAGCTATTCGCTGTTCTTGACGACTACAAACAAACTGAAACTCTGATTTGCGGCCATATTCATCAAGAGATGGATAATCGCTACGCCCAACTCAGAATCCTGGGCTGCCCTTCAACCTGCTTTCAATTCAAGGAAAATAGTGAGAAATTTGAAATCGCTCTCAGTTCCCCAGGATACCGTTGGCTTGAGCTGTCTTCCGATGGCACCATTAACACGGGTGTGCAACGCCTGTCTGGAAACCCTCAAAACTTGGATCTAGCAGCATCCAAATACTAAGGTATTAAGGCGAATTGATAATATCGCCTAAACTTTAAAACCATCCCGATCGCCCCATCGTCTTCTTCCTTTATATAAACGCCGCTTACGAGAGGACATTTCGGGATCTGGATCGATATAATTTTTCAATTCTGTCAAAGCTTGGCGGTAAACACTCCTTTTAAAATAGATCACATCTGCTATAGGATCCCAATAGTCAACCCAGTTAAATGCATCAAACTCTGGCTCATCCGAACAGTCAAACCTAACATTTTCGTCACTTCCGGTTAGTCGAAGCAAATACCAAATTTGCTTCTGCCCAATACATAAAGGCTGAGAATGTCGGCGAATAAATCTATCAGGCAAATCGTACCGCAGCCATTCGCGGGTTCGGCCTAGCACTTTAACATGATCTCGTCGAAGGCCGGTCTCTTCATAAAGTTCTCTGAACATTGCCTCCTCCGGGTTTTCGTGTTGCCTAATCCCGCCCTGGGGGAACTGCCACGAATTCATCCCTATCCTGCGCGCCCAGAACAGTCTGCTTTTGCCATTGCACAAGACAATACCTACATTCGGGCGATAGCCGTCAGAATCGATCATCTTTACAACCTAAAACAACGGAGTCAATCCACAATCAACACCCGTCAAATAGTGTTGATTCGTGTAAAATAGAGCAGTTAATCTCATAATAGGTTAACCCTACAGAATGATTAAATTAAGCGCAAGTTTTTCTTGCAGTTCTCTTTGATTCTTACTTGATTCCATGGATCCTGAATGGGTACAGATCTAATTCCTTATAATATAGAGTGGCATTTGTGAATTTGGCAATATTTGATTTGGATAATACTTTATTGGCGGTCGATAGCGACTACCTCTGGGGCCAATTTCTAGTAGAAAAGGGGCTTGTTGACGGAAAATTATACGAAGAGACCAACGACCGTTTTTACAAGGACTACCGGGAGGGCAAACTCGATATGGACGCTTTTCTCGCTTTTGCTTTGCGCCCCCTCGCTACAATTGAACCCAATGAACTCTATGAATGGAGAAAGATTTTCATAGCAGAAAAAATAAAACCCGCTCTTCTCCCGAAAGCTCACGAACTTGTCGACTCCCATCGCACATCTGGCCATGAACTATTGGTCATTACCGCGACCAATCAGTTTGTTACTGAGCCTATTGTTAACCTCTATGGAATTAGTCAGATATTGGCGACTGTACCGGAACAGCAGGAAGGCCGATTTACGGGACGGTTTATTGGCATCCCCTGCTTTCAGGACGGTAAGGTAAAAAGGCTAAATCAATGGCTGGAAAGTAACGAAATAAAATATAGCGAAACCTGGTTCTACAGTGATTCTCAGAATGACTTGCCATTACTCAACATCGTAAATCACCCATTCGCTGTAGATCCAGATGCGTCTTTGAAGCAAACTGCCATAGATCGAGGTTGGCCTATAATTAGTCTTCGGGATTGAGGAGTGAGGCAGTTTGACGTAATAAATTTACCAACCTTACTTGCCTTTTTATTCCTGACCAAACGATCTAAATCGTTACGTAGACTAACTATGTGCCTCGTGAGATAGTTCGGTCAGAAACAAAAATACTGCGTAATCTTGGTAAATTTATTACGTCAAACCACCTAAATGCCGTTCAGCTTTTGCGAATATAGTAATTAAGTACACCGTCATCTTCATACTGAAAAAGAATTGGATGCCCGGTCTGTTCGGAATAGACACCAAAATCCAGTGCAGATGCCGGATCGGTCGCTAAAACGCGAACAACCTGGCCAGCGTCCATCTCAACCAGGATCTTTTTTAGCCTTAGCAGTGGTAAAGGACAATGGAGTCCGCTAGTATCCAGCTTGTGGTCATATTGATGCATTGTTTATCTATTTCTTAAAGCTAACATTTCTGGAATTTCAATAATATCATTTTCAATCAAGTAATTCTGAGCAATGGATTATCTTCCAATTTTTTTAAACATTCGCGGGCAACGTTGCCTTGTCGTAGGCGGCGGCAGTGTTGCGGCCCGAAAAGCTGCTTTGTTGATCCAGGCGGGTGGGCATATTACGATCATTTCTCCAAACTTCTCTCCAAAATGTGAGACTTTAATAGGTCAGGTAGAGTTCCTGGAAAAGCCTTTTGACCCAGAAGATATTAGTGGTTTTCAGTTGGTTATTTCAGCAACAAATCAATCCAGAATCAACAGAGAAGTTGCTGCTGCGGCCAAACGACGCAATATTCCAGTAAACGTCGTTGATTGTCCTGAACTATGCAGCTTCATTCTTCCCGCAATTATTGACCGATCTCCTGTTATTGCTGCTGTATCATCATCCGGATCATCACCTGTACTCTCCCGAATCATCCGAGGGAAACTAGAGTCTGCTATTCCCATTTCATTTGGCTCTTTAGCTAAGCTTGCTCAGAAGTATCGCACGCAGGTAAAAACAACATTCGAAGTGCCTGAGCAGCGGCGACGGTTCTGGGAAAGAGTTCTTGAAGGCGAAGTTGCGGAACACGTCTTCTCAGGAAAGCTCAAAGAAGCAGAAAATTTGCTCTTACAATTACTATCTAAAAAAGACCATTGCCCGTTGCAAGGACAGGTCTATTTAGTCGGAGCAGGACCAGGAGACCCGGATCTGCTAACCCTGAGAGCCTTACGTTTAATGCAACTCGCAGATGTTGTTGTGTACGACCGGCTGGTTTCTCCGCAGATTCTTAACCTGGTGCGGCGTGATGCCGAAAAAATTTATGCGGGCAAGGCACGGAGTCATCACTCCATTCCCCAAGGTGAAATTAATTCCTTACTGGCGAACCTGGCCATTTCCGGCAAACGTGTCCTGAGGCTTAAAGGTGGTGACCCCTTCATTTTCGGACGCGGAGGCGAGGAAATTGAGACATTGATGGAACAGGGCATTCCAATTCAAGTGGTTCCCGGCATTACCGCTGCATCCGGATGTGCGGCCTATGCCGGTATTCCGTTAACCCACAGAGACTGTGCATCATCCTGTATTTTCGTTACTGGCAATAAAAAAGAAGGTACAGTCAATCTCAACTGGGATCACTTGTACGCACCCAATCAAACCATCGTCATTTATATGGGATTACTCGGACTGGAACAAATCTGCATCTCTCTAATCGACTACGGCGCTCCACCTAATCTGCCCGCTGCTCTTATCGAACAGGGAACAACCTCACAGCAACGCGTAATTGCTGGCACACTTTCAACCCTCCCCGGCCTGGTATTAGCTGCAGAAGTCAACGCACCAACGTTAGTGATTATTGGCAAAGTTGTCAAATTGCATGACAAACTCGCCTGGTTCCAGCATTCCAAAACTCCTGAAATTCCGTCAATATAATCTTGACGGAGTACTCGTTTAGACTAAGCTCAAACTATTAAAAGGAGTAAATTACTGAACACCCAATGACCCTACAGATTAATCATTGTTTTACACTCGCTTTCACAGTTCTGCTTGTCTGTCTCCTCCCAGGATGCAGCAAAGAAAATAAAGCCCTCAGGACTCAGAATATAGCACCTGAAGGAGCCTTCTCCATAACGATCTCTCCTAAATTTACTGTTGTAGGATCGGTTGATGGGACAGCAAAAGTCTGGCCGGCAAAAGCGAAAAAGCCACTCTATTCTTGGTTGCACGGTTCTGATAATCCAGAGGGTATCGTTGCCTCAGCTATTGAAGCAAATGAAAAGTTCGCAATTACTGCGGAAAGAAATTCGCTTGCCTGGTGGCGTCTTACCGACGGTATTTTGTTAGGCTCATGGTCTTTTGACGGCATTCATTCAGTTTCACTCGCTGCCGGGGGACACTATGCATTAATCGGACTCGCAAACAAGGCCGTTTATTTCTCCCTATCTTCAGGCAAAACACTGTTCGCATTTGCCCATAACGGCCCCGTCACCACAACCGCCTTATCGCTGAATGGCGCATTTGGATTGACGGGATCCGTCGATAGAACAGCAAAGCTATGGAGCCTGAAAACAGGTAAGTTGGCACATACCTGGCAACACCAAACCAAGATTTCCTGCGTCGCCTTGTCACAGAAAGGAACCTATGCCATGACAAATGCCCATCTCGGTGGAACCCGTGTGTGGAAAACGGCAACCGGAAAATTAAAGCGTATTATCGGGCCAAAACTCATGACAGTTTCTGCAGCGACATTCTCTCCAAACGAAAAGAGGTTATTGACCGGACGTGTTTCACAGCGAATCGATCTGTGGAGTATTAAAAGCGGAAAAAATCTGCGTCATTGGACTCCAAAAAAACAACATACCTGGCGACCAAGCGCAACACCGATTGTGTCACTACAGTTTTTCAATCATGGCAAAAGCTTTGTCAGTGCATCCAGCAGTGGTTATATTCAAAAGTGGCGGATCAAATCAAAAAAATAAATAGTGTTGATTAGGTAACTCGCTACAAATAACCCACATTAATTACATGTTGCGTTATCACTGCACTAACGCACTAAACCTGGCTCTATAAGAGCTATACCTCTAGTAATCTTGCCTTTCTATCAGATCAATGTAAATAAAGTGTTCGATATCCCACGACACTTCTATAGTTCTGTTGGTAGTCGATTCTTATTTTCTTTACAGTTATCGTTCATCCGCTTCCTCGACCAAGCAGCGAATTTCTATTTATTCCATGCATTACAAATGGTTAACAATTACTTCCTAAAAATTCAAAAATTGGCACGGAGACTGCTCTATCAGTATTAAAGAAAACAACTTTATTACATTGAATTATTAAGGAGAACTGTGATGATTGCACCAAACGTAGAATCCAACACAAAGTCGAAGTTCTCTATATACTTCGCGCAGCAACGTCAACGACGAGAAGAGCAAAGCCAAAGCAAACAACTGATTCTCGGCAACACGATTTACGACACACTGGTCGATGGTATTGATGAAGCTATAAGGGAAAAAGATTTTAGAGGGATTTTAAAAATTAAATATGACTTGAACGGTGAAATGGGCCACCTCATTTTTGCACTTTGGTTCTGCCCAAAAACCAAAACCCATTTCCTCACATCGCTGGGCCAACATTCAGAGAGTTCGTATCATAATGATGTCGAAAGATATCAGAACGGAACCCACTCCGGCAACCGAATGCATATCCGATTGTTTCCCATACATTCCTATGTCCTGGATGAACTTGAAGGACTTTTAGATAAAACTCATTTATCACAAGCTAATGTGATGATTTTAAAAGAGACCGTAATACATTGATAATATGATCCTTAGGAGGCTATTCAAGGATAGCCTCCTAGGTTCTTCATGAATCAGCCTCATACGTTCTAATGAAAGCCAATGCACCTTTTTCGGTAGATACTGATCTATGCCTCGAGCCTTTAGGAGCAAAGTGATAATCGCCCGCAGTCAAATGGAGATCACCGAAAGAAATATCCCCTTCTAACATTAAGCACTCTTCATCTTGCGCATGATCATGCGCTGGAATAATAGCGTTAGGCGCCATTCTCAACAGAAACGATTGCACTTGCTCTCCAGCATTGTGACTTAGAATTTTTTTTTCCACACCGGGTCCGATGGTGATCCATTCACCTTCATCCGATCTAATTGTTAACAAATCAAACTTTGCACTACCACGTACTCTGGCCAATACACGAGATTTAAGGGCTTCAGCACGTTCCGGTTGTGGAGCAACAGGTAGCAACGCTTCGGCCAGCACAGAGATAGTTTCATCGTCGAGGAAAGAGTTAGCTTCTTTGTTGCGCCTATTCATGTTGTCCCTCGCTATCCGGTGCCCAACCATATTGCAACTTTAATTGAGACTTAAGATATGTTAATCCCCGGCGAATATGACTCTTAACTGTCCCCAAGGGTATTCCTGTGTATTCTGCCACTTCGCGATAACTCATTCCCCGAAAAAAAGCTAACGATAACAACTGCCGTTGATCAACAGATAAATTTTGTAGTGCGTTGCTGATACTTGTCTTGCTTTGCAAACTGGCTAACAGGTACTCAGGATTTTCGAAATCCGCCGCTAATTCTTCTGGACTTTGATCAGATGCAGTTGATTCGGTTCGATTCCGTCTTCTCAATTGGTCAATGGCACGACTTCGGCAAATGGTTAATAACCACCCTATAATAGAAGCTTTCTTTGAATTATACTGATCTGCCTGCTGCCAAACTTGCCAATACACATCAGAGACAACCTCTTCAGCTTCCATTCCTGTGCCGGTTATTCGTATTGCCAGACCGTAAACCCTGGTTAGGGTGTCATCGTAAAAACCACTTAATGCATCTTCGTCTTTTTCCTTTATCCCGGATAGATACACCAACAATTTTTCCTGATCGGATATTATCGGATCGCTTGCTTCTGCCGAAGTTAGCCCTCCAACAACGGGTCCGCTTAGTGGAAGCTGCTTGCTAATGTCTGCCAAATTATCTACTTGATTCATAACCAACAGTGCTTTTAACAATAACGTATTGTGCTAAAAGATACAAACCGCACTCTTTCATACTTCTACAACGCCACCCTTTGTAAAAATATGCACGCTAAAAATATACATTCTTGAATGAGAAAGGTATCTTCTCTGGTCTCGCTACAATTGAAACAAATCGACATTAAAAGCGCGTTGTGTGAACCAGACGGCAGCGATTGCCATAATCAGCTGCGAGCCAAAACGCAGAACCACGTGCTGATAGAATTTGTAACTACGAACGCTATAAGCAAGGGGTAAAAACAGCGCCACAATAACCAACTGACCTACTTCCACGCCGAGATTAAATCCAAATATTGAACTGCCCAGGACAGTCGTCGATAATTCCAGTTCCGATAAAACGCTGGCAAAGCCAAATCCATGAATCAAACCAAATATAAACGCAAATTGCCAGGCCTTTTCGTTAAACAGCGGAAAAATATTATTAGCCGCCGCCAGGATCACCGAAAAAGCAATCGTTGCTTCCACAAACTGTGATGGTAAAGCCACGATATCCAAAACTGCCAAGCTCAATGTTATAGAATGTGCGAAGGTAAAAGCCGTCACAATTTTGGCGACTTGCCAGTTTACTTCTCTGAAATTATTAACACAAACCCATCGACCTTGTTCCCTGCGAACCACAACTGGCAGAAGAAGGCAAAGTAAAAACAGAATGTGGTCAGTACCCTTCCAAATATGCCAAACTCCTTCCTGGAAAAATTGCATAATTGTCCCCAATTGATTGGATTGGTTTAATTTGATATCAAACTTCGTATTTTCGGGACTAAAAACCAGAAATTCAGTATCTGTTTGGCTTTGGATATTCACCAGACCGCGGTGAGTGGGATCAAGATCAAAAAACAAGCGATAATCAACAAGCAACCGATTAGCAGACAGGGAACATAGCAAATCAAAATTCAGAACTGCATATTGACCATCGCTATGGCGGCCCACCTGCAACTGATTCCGATTAATTGCGCATGCTGTTCCGCTACCTGTTACTGAAAAGCGAGAAAAAGCATAATTTTCGATTTCTGTTTGTTTCGCCCGTAGCTCCCCCCAGGTGATCACACCATCCCCATTTTTATCAACTCCAATCGCGTACTCAAGATCTCTCAATGCAATATCCCAACGTCCATTGACCATTCCGTTCGTTTCTGTAAGCGTTATATAGCTATCACTGGACTTATGCGCGCTAACCAGGGGTGGCATAACTATCAAAAGGAATAACATTGCTTTATACATGATCTTGCCTCCCCGTTTGTTGGTTTATAATCTTATCGATGAGTACATCTTTTGTTCCTTTCCCAGCCAGCCACTCCAGAGTCATCTTCACAGTTAAAGCACTGTTACTTGCTAACGCTGTACGCAGCAGAATATAGGTATCCGCTGATTCTCGCTGCAACAGCCAGTTATGTTTTGCCAACGCTAAGGCTCGTTCAGAGTCATCCAGTAAATCCAGAGTAAATCTTGCCTCATCGCCTTTGTGCATCGCCGAGCGCCTTTGCCGATTTGCATCGAAACGGGACTGCAACAGGACTATGTGTTTATCCAGGCTTTCAGATCTCAGCACCTTTTCAGCAAGTGTTAATCGAAGAAGTAAGGAATCAATCCTAGTTTCTGAGGATAACAGTGAGATTACTTCCGAAGGCCGATTTTGCTGAAGCAGAAAGTCCCCATAAATCCGCAACAGGTAAATATCTTTGATACCGCTGTTTAGAGCCGTTTGAAAATGTCGGTCAGCCGCCTCGAACAATCCCATCCGCCAAGCCATTTCCCCTAAAGAAGTGAGCATCCATATCGTCTCTCGAGGGTTAACAGTAGGCAATACAGCAACCATTTTCTTTAATAAGCTGTAACTGAGCTTGGCTTTTCCACTCAAACTTGCGGGTACACTCTGACAGGCGATAGCACGTATCATTGATGATTTTCTCAACAGATTATTACAACTCTGCAGGGCTTCCCGGTAATCTCCTCGGATGGTCTCAATTGTTGCTTTAATCAGCCAGGCTTGTTCATTCCGTGGCTGCACCGTTAGCACCTTTTTCAAGTCAGAGGTTGCGCCATCAAAATCATGTTCGTATTGGCGGATTATCGCTCTAAGTAAAAATGCTTTGATGGGTGCTGAGTCAGGCTGATCCCACCAAGGTTCAAGAATGGCTTGAGCATATCCCATGTAGCGTGGGTCAGATTGCGATCTGGCGATTTCGATATAACGTTCTGCGAGTCGACTGGCGGTCATCCAATCATCGGAGGAATCTTCGAGCTTTGAGCG
>JAZGGE010000087.1:0-9958 GCA_036480195.1 Methylococcales bacterium | reverse complement strand
GTTATAATCGTAATCTGGCAGCCGTTGTTGTAGATAACCATGCAACACCAACGAATATAGCCAGTACTGCAGACCGTAATTGTGTTCCCGCATGGCCGCAGTTAGGGTTTCCAGCCGATAGTCAGCTAGCCAGTTGGTTTTATAATCCATCACATAGAAGCGGTGTTGATGTTCACAAATTAGGTCGATAAAGCCCGTTAAAAATCCACAAAGATGTTTTGCAGACAGCGGTTGGAAGGTAGGCGAATCTTCCAGGATTGTGTTAATTTGCAAGACGTTGATGTCTCGAAGAGATAAATAAAATGGCATTTCCTTCAAGCAATGATTTTCACCGATGTTTGCTAAGGTGAAGGATGGATCTTCATTTGATAATGGTGTTCGCACGACTTGCTGCAATAGCTTATTGATCACTTCAGGTTGGGCGATATCCAAACCATAGCGCAGGCAGATCTGGTCACGTTGCCTATCAATATTTGCAGCTTTTGCCAGCGCTTTAAATGATGTGATTTCAAGGAGCTCATGTATGACATTACCCGTATGAGCTCCTTTCGGTAAAGCCAAAGGGAGTTCATTCGTTGCCTGGGTTTGTTGTTCCTGGGCTTTATCTCCAGGTATTTCTGGTGTGTCATGTTGACTCAGGGCAGATAAGGCCGTGTAACTGCTCATTTGCCAGTGGGTTGTTAAGGAGCGTTTTCGGCGACGGGTGGCCAGCTGTTTCTTCTCATGGGATTGTTGGTAGTTGCCTTGAAGACTTCCCGATATTTCGATGAGCTGGTACTGGATAGCGCCCGGAGCTTGTTCACAGATCGATTGCAATGCGCGTTGCTGATCGGAAAAATCCTTTTCCAGTAGCTTTTCTTGCCAGTCATGGCCTTCTGCAGCGAACAACAGGTAAGACAAAGCCGAAGTATTTGCCCTGGTTTTGCTACGAATATCAGCCCAGGCAATATAGCAACGGTATTTAGCCCGGGTCACCGCAACGTAGAGTAGGCGTAAATCTTCGGCCAGTTCTTCCGTTAACGCTTGTTGCAGGTGCTGATCAAATCGTGCAGAGCCAAGGTCAACAATCATTTCATGGTCGTGACATTTAACAAAGTGTTTCTCGCTTGCTAACTTGTTATTGCGTTGCCACAGGTAAGGACAAAAAACGATGGGATATTCCAGTCCTTTAGCACGATGCATGGTGATGATTTTTACTGCTTCGGCATCGCTTTCCAGACGCAGCTGCTGTTCTTCGGAATTATCTTTTTTATTGATTGCCGAAGCTAACCAATCCAGGGTTTTGATGATACCTAAATGTCTATCTATCGCGGCTTGTTGAAGTAATTCTACTAAGTGGTACAGGTTGGTTAGCTGTCTTTCCGCAGCAGGAGTTTGGGCAATATGCTGAGGAATGGTTTCGTGATCCAATAACTCATGCATCATGGCCAGCAGGCCTTTACCCAGCCAATGCTCGTAATATCCTTGAAACCGGCCAAGCAGCCCGTCGAATGCAATTTCATCATTAATCATCTGATAAAGCTGTTGGCCGTTAAGGTTAAACCAATCGAGAGTTAGTGCTTGTCTCAGATAGCCTGGATTACCAGGATGGGAAACCGCTTGTAGTAAAACAAATAAATTCTTCGCTTCCCGTGTATCGAAAACTGATTCCGTGCTGTTCAAAACAGCGGGGACGCCACCCATGCGCAGAATTTCCTGATATTCACGGGCATGGGAATTACTGCGCACCAGTATCGCGATATCCGCCGGTTTGACCTTGCGATTATTACCATTTATGGAGATGAGTGTTTCTCCATTTAGCAGATGCAGGATTTCATTGACAACAGCGATTCGTATCTCGGCTCCGGCTTTTCCCGGTGTCCAATATCCCGAGCTATTTTCGCTGTTCGCTAGCTGCCAGATTACCATTGGGGCAGATGTTTGTTGTTGCTGATGCAGATAACCTGCATTAGCAGTTAAAGCGGCTACTGCCGGGCTGAATTCGAGTTGAGAATATACAAATGGATCTGTTCGGGTACTAAACAGGGTATTTACAGCATTAACTAAAGAAGGATGCGAACGCCAGTTTTGTTCCAAGGTGAATTGATACTGGGCTTTATTTTGCGCAGTGAAATAGGAAAAAATATCTGCGCCACGAAATTTGTAGATTGCTTGTTTGGGGTCACCGATTAAATACAAATGTTGCGTAGAGGCGGAAAAAAGGGTGGAAAAAATATCCCATTGCACCTGATCGGTGTCTTGAAATTCATCAATTAACGCGACATTGAAACGTTGCTGTAACTCGGCGATTAATGACCGGCCTTTGTTGCCTCGTAGAGCATCTGCCAAACGGGAAATGAGCTGATCGTAAGAGAGGGTGTTTAATTGTTGTAACCGCTGATCGAGAGTATCACGCAGATATTCGGCCAGTGCACGACGGAAAGTCAGGGAGATTTTCTGTATTGCGGCAATCAGTTCGTCGAATGGTAAGGTGTTAATGGATAGCAAATCCAGATACTCCAGTTTGCGCTCATCGCTATTCTGGCTTTTGGTTTTTCTAAATTTGTTGCCGTTCAAACCTTCTTTAAGTCCATCTAACGAGAACAGGCTAATACTTTCTATAACGGGCATAATGGACGTTTCGCCTTGCAGCCAGTTATTAAGTTGCTGACTGACCGTTTCGAAATCAGTTGAATAACTGGCCTTGAATTTTTCGTCCGTAAAAGTGGCAATGATTTGAGCGGAATGACTATTTAAATGGTCTCTGGCATTATCCGTAATCGTGTTAAAGGCATTCAATTGTTCATCGAGGTTTTCGATGTCAGGATAAATCGGTGTGGTTGCAGGGATGGTCTGAATGCTGGCCAATAACTGTTCCGGGGTTTTATATTCTGCGGTCAGGATTGCCGTGTCGTACACGTTACGGGGGTAAATTTGCATCCGCCAAAAATCATCAGCACAATCTTGGCGGATGGCAGCGATATTCCCGGTTAACTCGAAATCAAACAACTGGCCACTTTCCAAGGCATGTTCCTTCAGGACGCGTTGGCAGAAACCATGAATGGTGAATATCCCCGCTTGGTCAATGTCCAGCAGGGCGAGTTGCAACCGTTGCTTGGCTAGCTTTTTATCGATGGTTAGAGTCGAAAACCAACTTAACAGGGTATTGTCGGAAGTGTTGGATCTGTTTTCCAGTACGCGCCTGGCTTCAGACAAACGGTTGCGAATCCTTTCCTTAAGTTCTTCAGTCGCTGCTTTGGTAAAAGTAACGACCAGCAATTGATCAATAGGAACACCTTGTTCTACTACAAAACGCATCACCAGCATTGCGATCGCGTAGGTTTTACCTGTTCCAGCACTGGCTTCAATCAAATTAATACCAGTGAGCAAAGGCGTGGTTGCCGGATCAAAAGGCTGTCCGAGAATAGAAGCTGTAGCGAGGGGAATCCCTTTAGACGCAGATTTTTCGATCATTATTGGCCTAAAACCTTGAATCCCTCACCCGTTCCTAGCAGTGCGGCAATCATGTTTTTTTGAATCTCAGAAGATCCTGAAAAAAGACGGCCAGCCATCGCATCTTGCACCAAGCGACTCATGCCCGTCTCCTCCATGAGTCCGGTAGCACCCATGATATGAGCTGCATCCAGGCTAGATTTCAGAAAGGCTTCGCTAGCGAAAAGCTTGGTCTCGGCGCTTGCCAGAGTGATGCGCTTATTCGCGTCCTTTAGACCAGCACATTCATATACCCATAATCGCGCTGTGTCTAAGCGCATTTTCATCTCGGCAATTCGGTGGCTAATGGCTTGGTTTCGTCCAAGAGGAATATTGCCGACTGTTCGTTCTCTGCTGAACTTTATTACGGTTTCAAGTTGCCAGTGCATTACACCGGCAATACCGGCAAAAACAAAAGCACGTTCCAACTCCAGTGCACTTTGAAGCATCATACTTCCTGCTCCTGAGCGCCCTAGTAATCGACTCTTCGGTATGCTGCAATTGTTTAAAATGACATCACCCATTGTCGCAGTACAGCATCCATCAACAGTTGGCGAGCCTGTAAAGGTGACTCCTGGATCGTTGGAGTGAACAATGAACGCAGAAAGATGATTGTCCAATTGAGCATAGACAATCAAGCAGTCTGCGATGGGAGTATTAGTGATGAAACGTTTTCGACCATTGATGTCGAAATTCTGGTTATTTGCAATTGCCGTCGTTTTTAAGGCCTGAATATCGGAGCCTGCTTCCGGTTCAGTAATGGCGTGGCCTGAAAGGGTCGAGCCGGACAGCAACCCAGGGAGTAGTTCTGCTTTTTGGTCTTTGCTTCCATAGCGGAGAACTGGAAATAATGCGCCCCAGATATGGGCGTTGATTGACAGTATTAATCCGGGATCATGACTGATTTTACCCAAAGACTCATGAGCTTGGCACAACGAAGTGAAATCGTCCCCTAACCCTCCATCTTCTTTAGTTAACCCATGTTTTAAAATTTCTGCGTTGGCGCATTGGAGAAAACGATTGTAGGAGCTTGTTGGATCATTTGGAATACAAGGGTGCGTCAGTTCTCGAAAACGATTATTGGTTGGCACAATTGTGAATAGTCAGTTTGGTTAATCATACTTAATATATTTGAATCTAGGATCTTCAGGGGTGCCTTCCAGAGCACTTTCCTTTTCCGGTTGCCACATGATGACTTCTTCTATCTTCTTCGCTAAAGAAAAGTCTTTGTTAGTAATGCCTTTTGCCGAATGAGTGGCCAATTTTACGATGACGAAGGCATAGGAGACTGCAAGATCAGGATGGTGGAATGCTGCTTCCGACAAATGACCAATTGTATTGACTACCATCAGCGTACCTTTCCAGCTATTGGTTTTGTATTTGCGTCGAATCCAGCCTTTCTCCAGATACCATTTTGGGAGTTCCTCCTGCAATCTGTTTTCTATTTCTTCGTCCGAATAGGTTTCCTCATGCTTTTTTTCTCGCCATTGCATATACTTGCTCCAATTATTAGTACTCTAAATCTACCCTGGATTTACAGATCCAGGTATTAAGGTGGCCTGACGAAATAAAGTAACCAACCATGCTTGCCTTTTTGTTCCTGACCAAACAATCTCAATCGTTACGTAGAACAACTATGCGCCTCTTGAGATACTTCGGTCAGAAACAAAAATACTGTGCAATCTGGGTAACTTTATTCCGTCAAACCACCTAAAAAACTAAATTAAAATTATGCTCGATTATCAAAAAGAATTTATTGAATTCGCTCTCTCGAATAACGTTCTTCGGTTTGGTTCATTTACCCTCAAATCCGGTCGGGTTAGCCCGTATTTCTTTAATACAGGTCTTTTTCAAACTGGTGCGCAACTTGATTTATTGGGTCAATTCTACGCGCGTGCACTGAACAACTCAAAACTAGAGTTTGATGTCATGTATGGCCCCGCTTACAAAGGTATTCCTTTGGTTTGTGCCACTGCCATTGCCTATTCTCGAATGTATGGTAAGCAAGTTTCTTATGCCTTTAACCGCAAAGAGACGAAAGATCATGGTGAGGGTGGTGATATTGTCGGAACACCTTTAAAGGGCTCCATCCTAATTCTTGATGATGTTATTACCGCAGGTACATCAATAGGGGAATCCGTTGGAACTATTCGAAGTCATAATGCTGAGCCAACAGGTGTCCTGATATCATTGGATAGAAAGGAAAAAGGGGAGGGTAACTTGACCGCTGTTGACGAAGTCAGCCAAAAGTACGCTATACCCGTCACTTCAATTATCACTATCGATACAGTGGTTGAATACTTGGAAACCGATTCATCCTGTGTTATTGAGCTTAAATCTGTACGCAACTATCGTTCTCAATTTAGCGATTGTGGTTGACTCTTGCTCGCATCGAACTAGGCTTAATAAATACAACTTATAATTTTGAATAGATATCCTTATTTGCCTTATGATCCGGTGTGAAACCACTCGAATAGCATGCGTGCTTTTTTTTATTGTTTCTTTTATATCTATAGATGCGGTTGCGATTGGAAAACTTTATCGATGGACTGATGAGAATGGAGAGGTTTATTATTCAGACAGGGTTCCTCCTAAACAGTCTAAGCACCAGCGTACTCAGCTAAGTGACAGGGGTTTAATTGTAAGGGTTTATGAGGGGGCTAAAACATCTCAGCAGATTGCGAAAGAGCGGCGGCTGGCAAGACTGCGGATCGAACAAAGGAAACTCATCGCTGACCAACGAGACCGGGATAGCGCATTATTACGAACTTTTCGAAATGTGGAAGAGATCGATTTGGCGCTGAAAGGCCAACTGAGCACACTTGATGTCTTGATAAAGATTGAGTACGCCAACATGAACCGCATAAAAATCAAGTTAAATAGGAAGTTGGCTGATGCTGCGCAATCCGAACGCAATGGGCGTACCGTCACTAAAAAGCAAATCGTTGAAATTAATAGTTTAAGAAGTCAAATTCGTGACCACCAACTGAACGTCACAAAACATAAAGCGGGAAAGGAAAAACTGAAAGCCAGGTTTTCTCGGGATATTTCAAGGTTTGTTGCCTTAAAGTCCGGCCCACAAGAATTTGGGGCCAAGGTTTCTTCTTCAAATCGACACAGCGAAATCAACAATAGGGAAGATTCTATTGTTATCAGTTTATATAGTTGTCCTGACCGTAGTTCCTGTGATCATGCCTGGTCTTTGGCGAGATCATATGTGAAATCCTATACAACTCGGCCTTTCGAGGTGAACACCAATCTTCTCATGATTACCAAACCGCCTCACGAAGACAATGATATTGGTATTTCAGTGGCCAAAATTCGCCGGCAAAAGGAGCACTCATTAATTTTTCTGGATGTACGTTGCAAAGATTCAAATCTGGGGCGAGAATTGTGTGTCAGTCTTAAAACCCGCTCAATTCTGGCTGGATTCGCGCCTTTTCTGAAAACTGGGGTGGCAGATATGTCCCAGGTCAAACCGTAGTAGGTATATTAACGGCAGTAGACCCTGACAGATTTACTCCGCCAGGAGTATAAGTACCAGAGCATAATTAATTTGACAGTTTTGCGCAGGATTTTTTTCATCTTCAAGGCGCAGAAACAGGCGCATAGTGTACTATGTAACTATTTTCGCAACGCGGAAGATGAGAAAAAAGACAAACAAAGTGTTAAATTAATTATGCGGAGGTACTTACTATACCTCTCGCACCTCAATCCTTAAATCGCTTTCGTGCTTTTTTTATGAATTTGGAATACCAGGGCAATTCCCTGACATTAAGCAAATCCAGATCATTCTCAATATGTTTAGCACGAGGAAGGTTATGGGACTTTAATGCTGTTTTCAATCGACTTTCGCATTTGTCTGCATCACCCTGTACGGCATGCAGGCAAGCCAAATTATATGATGCAATTCCTTTTTCAAATTCCTCGGCATCCAGAAACTTCTGTTTTGCTTCATCGTACAACTCTGCGTCTACGGCATCAACACTGCTAGCTTGACGCGCCTGCTCCATTAGCGTAACACCCCAGTCAATTAAAACTTCAGGATTTCGAGCGTCGAGCGTAAAAGCTTGGGAATACTTTTCACACGCATCACTATAGAGTTGTTGCGCTTCTTCTCCATTGTCCTTAGTACCTGCCTGATTATATAGCCCTAGTCCCCAAGCATGAACGATTCCTGAGTCATCACCTTTCTTTTTTAAAGCACTAGAAAACTTTTTGTAAGCACTAAGATATATCTGATCCCGATTCTTTGTCTCAGCACTTCCTGCTTTTTCTGTTAACGTTTCCCCCCATAGGGCGATGGTTTCAATGTCATCGGGGTCGATATTGTTCGCCTCAGAAAACTTATCCACAGCTTCCTTGTACAAATTCGTACAGAGTTGTGCATTCGCTTCATTCCGTTGTGCGGAGAGAGACAATGCCTGTCCCCAATATTTTAGTGCTTCAAGTTTATTAGGGTCTTGCTCCATTGCGCCTTCGAAATGTTGATATGTCGCCCGAATGAGACGATCGAACCGTTTTCCTCGAGATCTCTCAGCCTTTTTCAGCTTTTTAATACCTTGTTTCAGATGCCAATTAGTCATCAAATTATCGAAAAATTCCACTTAACTTTAACCTCCACGGGTAGAATAGAAGACTGGTGGCATCCATTTTTACGCAGTCATCAATTGTTTCTAAATTACTCAAGGAGTAGAGTTTAGCTGATATACTAATTTTCCACCATGATGAACGTAAGGCGACTTCTTTCAAAGAATCGACTACCTTGCTTGGCTCTTTGTTCATATTCTGTACTGCAACATCAGTTACATAGCCCTCTATGCGTCTGAATTCGTGCCTAATATCGTATTTCGAATACGAACAAAAACACTGCGCAATTATCGATTTTTTTGGACAAGCTTCTAAAAACGTTGCCATTGGATTAGGAATTCCACTCGCGAGCCAGAAAATATACCACCATGGCAAATGCCGATAAAGCAGACGATTCCATCAGGAAAAAACTGAAGGAAATCCATACCCTTCTCGAAACACAAAAGCTGGAAGCGGAAATTCTGTACAACCGCGACACCCCCCGACACGAATTAACAGAATCGCTCTTGAAGCGTCAACATCAATCCCAGTTAATTCAAAAACTGGATCGATTACACGCTGCCGACGTCGCCTATATCCTCGAGACCTTACCTCTTACCGACCGGCTGGCAATCTGGGATTTGGTTGACCCAACTCTGGAAGGTGATGTTCTACTGGAAGTATCTGATGCAGTAAGAGAAACTCTCATTTCCGATATGGAATATGATGAATTACTTTCTGCAGCGGAATCTCTGGACACTGACGAAATTGCCGATCTAGCGCCAGACCTTCCGAAGAAGGTAATCCAGAAATTATTGGAATCTTTGAATGATCGAAACCGGCAACAACTCGAATCGGTTCTGCGGCACCACGAAAATTCCGTCGGCGCATTGATGGATTTCGGGATGATTACCATTCGGGAAGATCTCACCCTCAAAGCTATTCTGCGATACTGTCAAAGGTTGGGCAAACTACCTGAACACACCAATCAGTTTTTTGTTGTTGATCGCAACAATATCCTTAAAGGACAACTAAGTCTGCAAGACCTTTTAACTCATCCAGCTGACCTCTTGGTTCGGGAGGTTATGTCAATTGATGGTGTTCAATTCAGGGTTGCTGAATCAGCAGATGGTGCAGCACATGCGTTCGAACGGTACGAACTTGTTTCCGCTCCAGTGGTCGATGAAAATAACCATTTGGTTGGACGTTTGTGTGTGGATGCAATTTTGGACTATATTCGGCAGCATAACGAAGAAGAAATGCTCAATCAAGCCGGACTCATCGAAGATGAAGACCATTTTTCCGGCATTTGGAATGGCGCGAAAAACCGAGGTTTTTGGTTAATGATCAATATTTTAACAGCATTTCTCGCTACCCGTATCATTGGACTGTTTGAAAACACTATACTGCATTTTGTCGCACTGGCTTCGCTAATGCCCATTGTCGCTGCGATCGGCGGAAATACTGGCAATCAAACCAGCATGTTGATTATACGTTCACTTGCCCTCGGCCATATAACTGCATCAAACATTCGCAAAATTTACATTAAAGAGATGGCCATAGGACTTCTCAACGGTATTATTTGGGGATCTGTCGTTGGCGCATTAGTTTATCTACTTTATCAAGATTTCAATCTAGGTCTGGTTATGGCGAGCGCCATGCTGTTAAACCTTCTCCTCGCCGCATTTATCGGTGTATCAGTACCGATAGCGCGGTTCAAATTCGAACTTGATCCCGCTATGGGTACCAGTGTGCTACTCACATTTATCACCGATAGCATGGGCTTTTTTATCTTTTTGGGGCTAGCTACTGTATTTTTAGTTCATTGATACAGCTAAAATGGACCCCCTCTTAGGAACGGGCACGGAATAAGGTTGACAACTGGCGCAGGATTTATGTTCGTATTCAAGACGCAGAA
>JAZGGE010000086.1:0-14706 GCA_036480195.1 Methylococcales bacterium | reverse complement strand
TAGTTGGGTGTCGTTCATGTGGGTTTTCATCCTCCCATCATGAACAAATCTAAACGCTATTTCAGGCTCATTTCACGTTGGAAATAACCCCCCTCTTCAGGCTCATTTCACATTGGAAGAGGCTATTTCTTTACCCTTTTAATTCACCGTGATATAGTCAGAAAGTCTGACATTTTTGGTATTTTAAACTGGATTATTGAATACCCCATCCCTCTGTTTATGCGGTTCCGGCAAGACCTACCCGGAATGCTGTGCCATCTACCATAAAAACGAACAGCAAGTTCCCACGGCGGAGACTTTGATGCGCTCCCGTTTCACTGCTTTCGCCATGCGGAATGAAGATTATTTGCTTGCCACCTGGGATAAAACAAAACGTCCCCAAACCATAAATTTTTCCAAAGACGAAACGATTTGGCAACGTCTGGAAATCGTTGATACCAAAAAAGGCGGTATCAACGACCGCAAAGGTATCGTCGAATTTAGAGCATACTATCGGCTCAATGAAAACGACTACGTCATGAAAGAAATTAGCCGGTTTAAAAAAGATCAAGGGAACTGGTTTTACCTGGATGGTGCGGTTAAAGCTGTCGAAAAAGCTGGCCAGACTAGCGATACCGGCCGAAATTCTGCATGCCCTTGCGGTAGTGGGAAGAAATTTAAACGGTGTTGTGGCAAAGGATAAGATTAAAGAACCATTCCTTTACACAGGGAGAGAAAGTGGTACTCTTACAATACAATCCCCCTAGTGGTCTCAACTCTCCAGCCTAATTCGATTGAGCCGTGCCGTTTTTCAAGAATTACCTGTTTGCGGTATTAATATCCTTTAGCATTCCAACGCTGTCTGTCAGCACGCCTACCCGAGTATTAAACGCCTGGGAGTTACCGCCACTTACCCTCAATGATTTAAATGGAAAGCAACATTCGCTCCACGAATGGAATAATAATGTCATCATCCTCAACTTTTGGGCAACTTGGTGTGGGCCATGCCAAATCGAAACTCCTTATTTAATGAAGTTTCAGGCTCGCTATGGGGCATCAGGGCTCCAGGTAATCGGAGTCGGTTTAGATGAAAAAAGGAAACTAGCAAACTTTTCCCGAACTTTAGGAATCAACTATCCAATTTTACATGCTGATCCTAATCAGGAAAGCCAGCTCTTACGGTTATGGGGAAACGCGATGGGTACGCTACCCTTTACTGTGATCATAGACCGAAACGGTGCAGTGATTTTTTCACAATCAGGTATTTTTGATGATGAAGCTTTTAATACTTATGTCTTGCCGCTTCTCAAAGGAAATCGAGCAGCTTCCTTTCCCACATCTAACGGGACTAACACGCGTTAAGGAATGGAAAACAAATAACTTAGACATTATTGGCGCAGTATTTTTTGTTTGCCTTCAAGGCGTGGCAACAGGCGAATAGCAGGCTATGTAACTGTTGCCACAACGAAGAAGGCGAGCAAAAAGGCAATTCAGGATGTTCAAGTAATTTATTTTCCATTCCTAACGTAAGGACACTCAATGACTAGCAATATCGGAATAGTACAAATGAATTCCAATAGCAACACTCTGGAAAACCTGGAGTTTGCAAAAAAACAAATCGAGCAGGGAAGTCGAAATGGTTTGGATCTCATCGCTTTTCCTGAAACATTCCTCTATGTTGGGACAGATCACCAGGAAAAACACAAAATCGCTCAATCACTGGAGGGAAAGTTTATCCAGACCTTGCAAGAGCATGCCCTACATTTCCGTATCTCGATATTATTGGGAAGCCTGTATGAGACAGTTCCCGGCGATGCTCACCATTTATATAATACTTCGGTACTCATTGACCGCGGGGGAAATTTAGTGGGGGTCTATCGTAAAATTTACATGTGTGATGCACCAGCCTTGGGGTACAATGAATCCAAAGGAATTAAGCCAGGAGACACTCTAGTCGTCGTAGATCACGAAGTCGGAAAAATCGGTTTCAGCATCTGTTACGACCTGCGTTTCCCCGAACTCTATGAGGCTTTAACGACCCAAGGTGCGGAAATCATCTTTGTTCCCGCAGCTTTCTTTTTGCACACAGGAAAACAACATTGGATTCCGTTGCTAACTGCAAGAGCCATTGAAAACCAAGTCTATATCGTCGCTCCCAATCAATGGGGGTTTCACTATGAAGGCCGGATTTCCTATGGCTATAGCGTTATCATTGACCCGTGGGGTACTGTGCTTTGTTGTGCACCGGAACGTCCTTGCCTGGTTTCCGCTATCATTGATTTGAACTACTTAAAAGATGTTCGCGAGAAAATGCCTGTTTTAGTCCACAAAAGACCCAAGCTTTACAAAAAACGGTAGCCTAACGAAAATCCAATGCCCGTCCCTTATTGCCTATTAACTTTATTCGTAGTCACATTGTCCCCCCCTTTATTAGCCCATGGCGGTGGTGGAGATATAGGCTCCGGCTCGTGCTACATTGATATCGGTCCTTACAACATGCATCTCACCGGCTATCAACCCTTCGCCCATGGAGACGAAAAGTTTTGCGAGTCATTTCCTGATATCGGAAAAAGTGTTCTTGCCTTTGACTTTTATCAGCAAGAACTACGAAAACTCAACACGACAATCCGAATAGTTCAGGTCAAGTCAACAACTGAAGGAAAATCTATTTCCGCAGAAAAAGTTAGCAATTCAATTGCCTATTTGCCACCCCAGAAATATCCCAAAGGTATGGTAATGGTAAATCATGAGTTTGAATCTCCGGGTTATTTTGTCGCACTGGTAACCCTCGAGGATTCAACCGGTAAAAAATATACTGGCCGATTTCCATTTTCTGTTGCCATGCATGGCTGGCACGTGGAGCACTCCCTTTTGGCATTACTGGTGGTAATGAATATTATCGGCTATGTTCTGTTCAGAGTCTTACCCAACGCCAAAGCTCGATCTAATTGAGAATCTTTAGAGCTCCGATTCCGGGAAATTGTTTGATCGGTAGGAGGGGCTTTAGCCGCGAGATCGCGACTCATAACGGACATTCTTGAACGCGAAAGATATACCTTCCGCGCTTAAGAATACCCATTTTCAGCGCGCATCTTTTCACGAAGCGCGTCGTTATAGAACCTTGAAAGAGATGACTCTTCCTGCGGTTCTACGCCTAGCTCTCCACGAAAATCTACCCACTCAAAACGGACATTCTTAAACGCGAAAGGTATAGTTTTCACTCCAGCGGCTTCAATAGATCGGTTAGTTCCGCGCCGGATAGCGATTTTACATTTTCAGGGCTTTTCCCAGAATAAATAGCATCGGCCAAAGCCTGTTTTTTCTGCTGCATTGCAATAATCTTCTCTTCGACAGTATTTTCCGTCACCAACTTGTAGACGAATACAGCCTTATCTTGACCGATACGATGAGCTCGATCTGTCGCTTGGTTTTCCACTGCGGGATTCCACCATGGATCATAGTGTATGACAATATCGGCAGCGGTTAGGTTTAAACCGACGCCTCCTGCTTTCAGGCTAATCAGAAATACCGGTACATCACCTTCTTGAAATCGACTAATCGCTTCATCGCGCTTACGGGTTTGCCCCGTCAGTTTGCTATAAGCGATACCCTGTTTTTCCAGTTCTACTTCGATTAACCCCAACATTTTCGCGAACTGTGAAAACAGCAGAATTCTCCGGCCTTCCTCTACCATTTCCGGCAACATTTCCATCAATAATTCCAGCTTGGCGTTCTGGCTGACCTTCTTCGCTTGAGGTAATGCGACAAGTCTGGGATCGCAGCAAACCTGACGTAGTTTTAATAGGGCATCGAGAATCATAATATGGCTTCGAGCAACGCCTTTTTTCTTGATTTCGTCTCGGACTTTTTTATCCATAGCCAAGCGAATGGTTTCATAAAGATCGCGTTGTTTGCCTTGCAGTGTTACCGTCCGAATAATTTCAGTTTTTTCGGGAAGCTCTGCGGCGACTTCTTGTTTGGTACGACGTAATAGAAAGGGTTTAACTCGCTGGGCCAATTGCGTTCTTCGAACGCTATCTCCCTGCTTTTCTATCGGATTTCGAAACAAGCGGTTAAAACGCTCGAGATTACCCAGGAAACCCGGCATCAGAAAATGGAACATAGACCAAAGCTCCCCAAGATGGTTTTCCATTGGAGTCCCGGTCAAACAAAGCCGATGTGAACACTTTAACTTGTATATAACCTGAGTGGTTTGCGATTTTGGGTTCTTAATAAATTGGGATTCATCCAAAACGATATAGTGAAAACGGAGTTCCAATAACTTTTCCTGATCCCGGCGGATCAACGGATAAGTCGTTAAAACAATATCGTTACGCGTTATCTTGTCAAAATGATCGTGCCGGTCCGCCCCATGAAGCACCAGCACTTTTAAATCCCCGGCAAATCTTTCAGACTCCCGAAGCCAGTTTCCCATCAAACTCGTGGGCGCGATAACCAGGCTTGGCAGCTCCATCCGACCACTTTGCTTTTCCAATAATAAATGGGCAAGGGTTTGCACTGTTTTCCCCAACCCCATATCATCGGCAAGGATACCGTTGAATTCAAAACTGCGCATGAATTGCAGCCAATTCAGGCCTTGCTGCTGATAAGGACGCAGTTCGGCATTAAACCCACTGGGTGGGGTGACTGACTCAATCCCTGAAAAATCCCGCAATCGCGCACTCAAGCGCTGCAACTCTTCACCACCACACCATTTCAATCCAGGGTCATTGAGAAGATCACCCAGTTGCAACCCTTGATGGCGGGAAAGCAATAGTTTTCCTGTGTCGTCTAGGGGTTCATGGTCATAAAGCTCAATGAGCGTATCAAAAATAGGCCGCAATCGATCCGAAGGTAACTTTAACCAGCGGTGTTCACCGACAGAGACTAAAAAATGGGAGTGTTTCTCAAGAATTTCCCGAAGAGTTTGGGGATCTCCTGCCTGAGATAGGAAATCAACCAACGCGGGGAGAAGATTAATTCGCTCACCATTCAACTCAACGCCAAGAGTCATGGAGAACCACTCATTCTGTTCTTCTTCCTCAAGGTCAGCATGCCAGTCATCGGCCTCTTCGAATCGAAACTGAAAACTATCATCAATAGTGACCTGCCAACCTTGCGTTTGCAATTGAGGCAAATCAGTTTCGACAAACCGGTGCCATTGCATTGCCGAATGGGCGATAGATTCGCTGGAGAAAAGCCAATTTAATTTTTCATAGTTATTAGAATAATCGGGATCCATTAGAAATAAACCCTTGGAATACAACTCATCAATTGCGTTCATTTCAGCATCGATATTCCTTTCGATGGTATAGACCGTATTATTCATATGCAGTTTAGCGGTAACCTGGTAATCAAAACTTTCAATCTCAACGGATCCGTATCCAAATGTCATTTGGATACAGTGAAACTGCCCCCCCCCCTCTATTGTTGAAATACCATCAGTGCTAAACAGCCTGATATGGAAGACAGGTTCCTCCCCTTCGATCCTGATTTGTTCTATATTCACTTGAACAGGGGTTGGCAAACGGTATTCAGGCATATCAATGAGTAGCCTGCGGCTCACATCTTCAAGTAGGTTATCCGGCACTGGCGGCGCATCTAGAAGAGAAGTTGCCTGCTCCGGAGATAAATGTCCCGTATCCAAAGCACCAACCCTGGAGTTCTTAACATCAATGTACCAAAGTAAACCTACCCGGAAAATACTAGTGACCGGTGGATCAACTTGATTCTTAAGACATTGGCCTTCTAATGTTTCTTCCCAATAGAAATCAATCTTTCGAGGATCTCCTGGCAACAACGCGGGTGAATGTCGGTCTTCCCAATGACACCGCCCGCTTGTCAGCATTTTCTTAAATGCCAGCTCACCAAGCTCTCCTTGCAACAGATAACTGTTATCGTTTTTATAATAGTAATAAGTCTCAGAAGTCGCCAGCAACTGGGCAACTTGCTTGTCTACCGGTTGAACAAACTTCTCAAGATAGGAACCGCGAATCTGCTCTAGTGGATAGGCTGCCGGTTTGCCATATCCGCCTCGCTTGAGAATTCGTACCTTTAGGGATTGGACTTTCAACAATCGGGAACCACTGGAAAAATCAGGATAAAGGCGGTATAGCACGCAAAAATCGCTTTTTCCAGGGAACGGATCAACAAACCTCGACTCGGATATGCGACTGGCTTTTTCCAAATCATCCAGCCACGATTCAATCGGGGACACTGATGTCGACTCTTCCTCCAACATGCCTGCATCCAGGGCATACAACATCACTGCCGCCACATGCTTGCAATTCTCTATCATTGGGCAAGAGCACAAACCAACGATCCCAAACTTCCCACTCTCGTCGTCAACAATAGACACTGATTGTTGGTAAACACCCCGACTCCCAGCCACCAGGGACGTAACGGCAAAACCTAAAAGATCCGTAACCACCTTGACTTCCAGGACTTTTCCAGATTCGAAATATTTCATTCCGCGCTGAAACGCAGCACTACCACAAGCTTGTTTTATTATTTCCGGATTCAAAGCGTTATTTTTGACAAAAATGAAGTTAGGGAGTATTCGTACTCCGTCAACATTGTATTGACGGAGTACTGGTACTAAAAAGAACTTCCGCCGCCTTAAAGCCCAAGCGCAGTTCAACAGGACAAAATAACACAATCTTTGTCCTGGCAACAGCAATTGATTCACGGTTGGAACGAAACCTATAATAGACAGATTTCTATTGTTGAAAAGCCTGTGGATGTTGTTTCTGGCAATAGGTGTTACACCCTTACAGGCGAATAGACATGCCACATCGCGGATCGACTGAAAAGAGCCGATTTATGATAGAAAGGGTTTGGATTAAATATACCTCTCGCGCCCAAGAATGCCCATTTTCAGAGCGCATAGAATTGTTGTAGAACCTTGAAAGAAATGACTATTCCTGCAATTCTACGCTTTTCTTTATTTGAATTTATTCCTTGCATGCCGTCCTGGGTGGCGGCTAACCCAAAACCGAGGCCTCAGGCGATACTATGCTTCTCTTTCAAATGATACAACGTTCGACGAGCAATACCAAGATCTCTTGCGGCTTGAGACACGTTATTACCTGTCCGTTTGAGAGCAGTATTAATCGCTTTCTTCTCCGCATCTGCCCTTGCTTCAACAAGCCTTTGTACCCGGCGTGGTATTGTTCGAGCTTCCAGACCCAAATCAGCCGGATGAATCACTGATTTTTCACACATAATAATCGCTCGTCTTACTCGATTGATTAATTCGCGAACATTTCCCGGCCAATAATAATTTTGCATGACTTGTAAAGCCTGTAAGCTAAAACCCTTGATTCGCCTCTGGGTCTCACCGGAAAACCTGTCTAAAAAATGTAGTGCCAAGGGCTCAATATCATCCTCCCGCTCTCGTAACGGAGGAAGCGAGAGATTAACTATATTCAAACGATAAAATAGATTCGAACGGAATCGACCGGCGGAAACCAACGATTGAAGATCAACATCCGTCGCTGCGATAATACGTGTATCAACTACGGCACTTACGCGGCCATCTATTTCACGAACCATACCCTGATCAAGGAAATGCAATAAGTTGATCTGCATTTCCATCGGTAAATCTCCAATTTCGTCAAGAAACAAGGTGCCTCCATCGGCCGATTCAAAAAGCCCAATATTCGTTTGGGATGCATTTTCGAACCTGTCCTGCTCACGGACTAAATCATTCAACTGAGTCGACAAGGCGCCACATTTGACAGCGACAAATGGCCCACTTGCATGCCGGGAAAAACGATGGATAGTCTTCGCCAATAACTCTTTCCCTGTACCACTTTCTCCTCTTATTAACCCTGTTGCCTCGCTAATGGCAAACCTTCTTACCTTCTTGCGCAGTTTCCTCATTGCCGGACTTTGCCAGACGAATCGCGGCTCATTTTTCTCATCAGATACTATAGGATCTCCTTCCCCGACCACATCCTCTGCATGATCGGGCGATAATGCAGCCATCCCATGAGCGTGTCCCAAAGTCGCCTCCAGGCGATTCCAATCAACAGGCAATGTGTGATAATCATAGCAACAGGTTTTTATTAACCGACAAATTCCATCACTTTCCAAAAAAACTCCAGAAGGCAGCAAAGCGATCCACTCAGTTTGTATGCCAGTTTCGTAGGCGACACCCTCAATCCATTGTCGAATAGCATTTATCTCAAGATCAGACTCGAATCCTGATAGAAAAACAACACCCGTTCTGAATCGGTAAACTTCCATCAGCCGGGTGGCATGCTCTTGATCAATAGCAACAACAGTATCCCATCCAGCCAAACCGGAGTGTTGCGATACTGACTTTAATCGACGATCAGGGTCGAAAAACAGAACATTTCTATTACTCATGGCTTTTTCACTAAATTATCTATAGGTTGACCCACTTAAATCACGTCATATAGTGGAAGATCTTGGCATAATCCCCTACAACCGGAACAGCGACCGTTTAAGAGCTCTACTATCGTTCGAGTGACTGCAAATCCTTCCGCGTCATGATAATTTACAGTTTTCCACCAACCTGCAGCAATATCTGCTATAGATGAAAACAAAACGATTGCTTCCGTAAATCGAAGCTTACATTATAAGTTAAACCAGTTCATTGTCAATATTTATGTGATCATCCGTATTCAATTGTAATATTTCGCCTACTTTATAGTGCGCAGTAAATTCTCTTATCTTGGACAACTTCCTGCCTTCTAGGGCATTTCTGTCACACCTATTCCTTCTTCCTCGCCATCTTGTCGTTCATCACCGACATTTTCTTCCTCAACTTCCGCCTCTTCAGAAATCTTTATTAGCCAGCCACCTTTCGCCAACCGACATGCGGTTTCAGACTTCCCACTATCGCCTTTTGCACTTATCGTTATTCGGGCAAATGTTCCCACCAAGGATTCCGGTAATCTCCCCCTGACTTTATAAAAAATATCCTTATCCTCTATCGTAATCTCGGTTTCAATTTTCTTGACGGCTACTTTTATAGTGTCAGCCATGGTATTTCCTGACGCTACGAAAGAAAACTCCGACCCCGGTGGAACCACGGAATACTGTTCAGGCACAAATTTCGAAAAACGAGGCTTAATGCACTCGTTTTCTCTATTTCGAGTAGCCATTGCGCAAGAGGCAAAAGCATATAGAACTAACAACAATAGAATTCTTTTATTTTTCATAACCTTTCCCCCGGGATTGACGAAAGTAGCTCTTGTAAACATTTAGATTGCCAATACTTGCCGTCTGATATGAGCATGTTTGATATAAAGCAGTTGTGCACTAAACGGTTAGTTTATTATTTTGTTTTTTTTCTGTAGAAGCTATCATTCAAGCACAGCAATCATAGATTATCAATTTTCACCCTCAGTTATATGCCATAATTTCGCCCATGTCCGCACTATAAAGAGAACGCAGCTTAATGAATAATAAGGATTTACCCCCAACTAACTTTATCCGTCAAATCATCGACAAGGATCTGGAAACCGATCAGTACACAATAATTCAAACACGCTTCCCTCCGGAGCCGAACGGTTATTTGCATATTGGACATGCCAAATCAATCTGCCTAAATTTTGGAATTGCTAACGACTATAACGGCTTATGCAACCTCCGTTTTGACGATACCAACCCACACAAGGAAAACCAGGAATATATCAACGCCATTCAAGACGATGTGCGCTGGTTAGGTTTCAACTGGGGAGAACAAGCCTATTATGCATCGGACTATTTCGAACAGCTTTATAACTTTGCAGTTGAATTAATTCAGGCAGATAACGCTTATGTATGTGATCTCTCTGCTGACGAAGTAAGGGAGCATCGAGGAACACTGACCGAACCCGGCAAAGATAGCCCGTTCCGTAATCGCTCCCCCGACGACAATCTGGATTTATTTCGGCGCATGAAGGCGAATGAATTTCAGGAAGGGAGCCGCACTTTAAGAGCGAAGATTGATATGGCCTCTCCCAACATCAATCTGCGCGACCCAACCCTTTACCGAATCCGCCAGGGCATCGTTCATCATCAGACCGGTGAAGCGTGGTGTATTTACCCCATGTATGATTTTACCCATCCAATTTCTGATGCATTGGAAGGCATCACCTATTCCCTTTGTACGCTGGAATTCGAGGATCATCGCCCCCTTTATGATTGGGTTCTGGATAATGTCTCGGTATCCAGCCATCCACGCCAGATCGAATTCTCTCGGCTTAATCTCGAATATACTGTGATGAGTAAGCGCAAGCTCACCGAATTGGTCGATAAGGGCTACGTAAATGGCTGGGATGACCCTCGTATGTCCACCCTCGCCGGTATGCGCCGAAGGGGATTTACACCTGAATCAATCCGTGAATTTTGTGTTCGCATCGGCATTACCAAAATGGATGGAACGGTAGAAATGAGTATGCTGGAAAGCTGCATCCGTGAAAATCTGGATCAAACCGTACCCAGAGCTATGGCAGTGGTGAATCCACTCAAAGTTGTGATTACCAATTACCCCGAAGATCAAGAAGAACAGCTTACAGCGGCCAATCATCCAAAAAACGAACAAATGGGAACCCGAACATTACCATTTTTCCGTGAAGTTTATATTGATAAGGAAGATTTTCGGGAACAGGCCAACAAGAAATTCAAACGCTTGGTGGCAGGCGCCGAAGTGCGGTTGCGCAACAGCTACATCATCAAATGCGAGGAAGTCATTAAGGATTCGCAAGGAGAAATCACCGAGCTCCACTGCAGTTACGATCCAGCCACCTTGGGTATTAAACCGGAAGGCAGAAAAGTCAGAGGGGTTATCCATTGGGTCTCTGTACGCCACGGCTTGAAAGCCGAACTTCGCCTATTTGACCGCCTGTTTAATCACCCCAACCCTGATGCCGACAAAGACACCCATTTCACAGAACACCTCAATTCTGATTCCCTAATAAGTGCGCACAAAGCGATTCTCGAACCCAGCCTAAAGCCCGCCACTGTCGGAAGCCGTTTTCAGTTTGAACGGGAGGGCTATTTCTGCAAAGATATTGATTCAACCCCAGACAAACCTGTCTTTAACCGGATAGTGACTCTAAGGGATTCCTGGGCAAAGATTGAACAACAGATAAAATGAGCTTTCCCGATTTTATGTAATCCTGGATCCGTGAGTCCATAGTGGATGTAGGTTAATAACACCTCCACGATGCAACTCGCAATAAATACCCACCGTCTGTATTGCGCCGGATTTTTGCTTGTCTTCAAGGCGTAACGCAGGGCACATGGCAAGCCATGTAACCGGAGTGCAACCCCGAAGACAGACAAAAAGACAAGCAAGATAGGGAATTATTTATTGCGGATTGCCTGAGGTTCGTCGTTGAATTTCTTCATAGGCCGTAAGCTGCTCTGGCGTTGCTTCTGTCTGATGATTTTCTTTCCATTTCTGGTATGGCATTCCGTAAATTTCTTCAAGCGCGGCAGTATAGTTCAGTTCAATAGCCTGTTCCTTTGCAGCTCCATCGTACCACTTGGCCAAGCAGTTACGGCAAAACCTACCCGCAATCATTAATTCGATATTTTGCACTTCAGGATGATCCTGCAAATGTTTGACTAGTCGCCTGAATGCTGCCGCTTCTATTTCGGTTTGGCTTCGTTTGTCCATTGGGTAAATCCTAAGTTAGTTATACTTCCCTACGCATCGTATCATGAACTTCTGGTTGGTCTATACTGTCTATTACCCAGAAATGCTAAAAGTGAAGTAGATTCTTTATTCTTGGACGGCCTTCTAAAATTATAAGATCGCTTCATTTTATCTTGGCTTCATCTAGTACTCCGTCAATACAACATTGACGGAGTACTAGTAAAAGTAAATATCTCTTGATATATAAGTGATTCTGAGATAGGATTAAAGACTTTTTGAATCGGTTCTGAAGAAATCCGTTGTTCGTGATTACATAACAATCAATGCAAATTCAAAAAACGACCGCATTCAATCCCCACGTCTCTGCCCGGATAATGGAGCAGAAACGATCCGCTGCGATCAACAGTCTGCCTGATAAAGATAAAGAGATCAAACCGATTCACGGAGTCAAAGCAGCAGATAAAGAACAACCTAATACCCAGCCATATCCAGCAAAACCCACTGATCTACGTAAAGAGCCTCGATCTGAAAACCTATTGATAACGTCCCAATCCAATAAGCTCTTTAACTCGAACCTGAATTCCAAATCCCAACACGCGCTGGATGCCTATCGAAACCATCAGAATATGCAACATAATGAAGAGCGACAGCAATTGCAGCAGTTACTGGGTATAGACCATTACGTGTAACCAACTCTTCCTTTATACCATCCACATTTTCCCTCGTTTTTTGTCACCTACCCATGCAGATACTGTTTGATTTCTTCCCGATCATTCTTTTTTTTATTGCCTTCAAGCTCTACGGCATTTATATCGCCACCGTAGTTGCCATTGTCGCAACGGTGATTCAGGTAGGTTTCACCTGGATCAAACACCGTAAAATTGAGAAAATGCACATTGTCACCCTTATACTCATCACCGTATTAGGAGGCGCGACGCTTTATTTCCAAAATGAACTCTTCATTAAATGGAAACCGACCATTGTCAACTGGCTGTTTGGAATTGTTTTTCTGGGAAGCCAAGTCATTGGAGACCGAACCATCATCGAGCGGATGATGAAACAAAACCTGGATCTGCCACAGGCGGTTTGGCGTCGCCTTAATTTGAGTTGGGCGCTGTTTTTTATAACGCTGGGCTGCATCAATGTGTATGTCCTTTACCAATTCGACACAGAGACCTGGGTTAACTTCAAACTCTTCGGTATGCTCGGTCTGACCATTACCTTCGTTGTCGCCCAGGGCATCTATCTTTCCAAACATATCCCTGAAGCTGAAACGGAGGATTAATCCATGTTATATGCCATTATTTGTGAAGATGTGGATGCAAGCCTGGAAAAACGCCTTGCTACCCGCCCGGCTCACCTTCAACGCCTGGAAGCTTTGCAAAATGAAGGTCGTCTTGTTCTGGCTGGCCCGCATCCCAGTATTGACAGCGAAAATCCCGGCGCTGCAGGATTCTCTGGTAGCCTGATCATCGCAGAGTTTTCCAGTTTAGACAATGCCATAACCTGGGCTGATGTCGACCCGTACAAATCAGCAGGTGTATATGCTAAGGTAATCGTTAAACCCTTCAAACAAGTATTCCCTCAATGACTTCAACAGTCGAAATAATAAAAACCAAACTCACCGACGCCTTGTCACCCGATTCGATTGATATTATCGATGACAGCCAGGCACATGCAGGACATGCAGGCCAAAAGCAGCACGGCGGCGGCCACTATAACGCCATAATTGTGGCGACGGCATTCGAAGGAAAAAATCACGTCCAACGACATCAGTTGGTTTACAAAGCACTTGGCGAAATGATGCAAACTGAAATTCACGCTCTGCGTATCAAAGCCTATTCTCCAAATGAAATTGAAATAAAACAGGACTAATTCATGAACAAAACCCTACTCACCATCGCACTATCCGGCAGCATTTTTCTCATCGGGTGCAAAGGCGAAAATGGCGTTACCCAGCCATTAACCCAAATACCGGAAGAAGACATTATTGCGAAAGTTAATGGGACACCCATCGGTAAAAAATCCCTTGAGTACATTACAGCGGAAGCAGCCCAACGCAACCGAGGAGCCAAAATCCCGGAAGACCGGCTCCTGGAAGACTTAATTTCCCGTGAACTGCTGAGCCAGGAAGCGGAACGGAAACAGCTGCAAAAAAAACCGGATGTAACCGCCGCTCTTCATATGGCACAGCAAAGCATTTTATCTAAAGCCGCGATTGGGGATTTTATCGAAAATACGACTATCACAGACGCCCAGATACAGGCGGAATACGACACGCAAGTCGGCGGCATGAAAAGCACTGAGTATAAAGCGCGACATATCCTTTCCAAAACAGAAGAAGACGCAAAGACCATCGTTAAACAACTGGATAAGGGAGCTAATTTTGCTGAGTTGGCCAAAGAAAAATCCACTGGCCCAAGTAATAAAACTGGCGGTGATCTTGGCTGGTTTACTCCTGACCGGATGGTTCCTCTCTTCTCTGAAGCAGTCATCGCTTTGAAAAAAAATGAATACACTAAAGTCCCTGTAAAAACCCAGTTTGGCTGGCACACTATTTTGCGTGAAGACTCTCGGCAAAAAACCCCACCAAAATTTGAAGAAGTAAAAGAGCAAGTTAAACAGACATTACAGCGGAAAGCGCTCCAAGACCACCTGACCAAATTGAGAAGTGAAGCGGATGTGGTTATTGTGGAAAAGAAAGTTGAGGAACCGCCTGCTGCTGCACCAGCGAGTACCAGCGAAGTGGATACCCCTCCCGTACAAACTCCGGCATCGACTACTGAAACTCCGGCAGTGACTACTGAAAAATAGGAAAATTACTATCGATCCCACGCGCTCTACGTGGGAATGCAGTTTCAGACACCGGATCTCGCGGAATTTGTTTTGATACCTTCGTAGGAGGGGCTTTAGCCGCGATCTCGGGCTAGCTCACGGCTAAAGCTCCTCCTACAAAAGCGTCAATAAATATTCCGAAAGATCAGACTACCTGACCTCACCACGGTAAATCAAAAGGTTATAGGATCCCATGGGATTTTGTTATGAGCCTAAAATAAAGACTTCTCTCCGTAGGAGGGGCTTTAGCCGCGATCCCGACCGAGATCGCGGCT
>JAZGGE010000085.1:0-3236 GCA_036480195.1 Methylococcales bacterium | reverse complement strand
TGTTCGGCGTAAGGCGTTTGCACTCGTTTTGCGTTTTCGGCAAAACAGCTAAAAGAGAGTATGAGCAGAATAAAAACAAGGGTGTTTTTCATGACTATTCTCCGCGGTTATACCTACTAGCTTAATGATGTGCGGTGTAAAAGAAAGTCTATTTTTTTAAATTACCAACCACACTGGTGTCATAATGGTGAGCCGGAGGTAAGTCTATGAAACTTGTGGGCTACACAGGCGTTATTAGTGTTTTGTCCTTAATGTGCTAAATGTAGTTCAAGGCGTTAATATTAATCGATATTGATTATTACTTCTTGGTAATAACATATTTTAATATTTCGACAACTTGCTCAGGCGTTGTGGCCCAGGCCATTGCTGAAGCATCAACTTCTTTGAGTGGATGTATAATATCTTCATCATGAAGGGTTATATAAGGTGTGTCTAACGCGGCGCATTGGCCTGCATCAAAAGCAGCATTCCATTGTTTATATTTATCGCCGAAACGTACTATGGCTAAATCACAATTTTCAATAAGTGTTTTAGTTCTTATTGCATTTACCTTTGCTGATTTGTGGTCACGCCAAAAGCTGTCGTCTTCTTTACCAAGTAAATCGCCTGCGCTGTCGCTGGCTTCATGATCTGTGACGGCAGATGTAAATGTGATAGACAGGTTAAGCGCGTTGCAGCCATCTTTTATTTGTTTTCTCCAGTCAGTATGTATTTCGCCTGAGAGATATATATTCCAGTTCATATTTTTTCCTATGTTGATTAACCATGGTTTGTCACCGACCCCTTTTTGCATATTGTTGTCTTACGCCTTTTAAAACCAGTTTTTACTTTGATCTTAAATGTTGGAGTTGTATGTTCAATAATGGCATATTTTGAGCAGAAGGTGGCAATACTGATCAAATTTGTGTATAAATGAGCAGATGCAGATAGCTTGTCTTAATTTTCAGAGAATATGAGTAGTTACTCATTATTTTCATTTCCACCAGATATTCCGCTGGAGTCTGAGGCTGTGTTGCGTGCGTTGGTTTTAGCTCATCGATATTTGGCGGAGTTGAAAGGGGTTGCGCATGCTATGCCTAACGAAGGTTTACTTATTTCAACGCTGTCTTTGCAAGAGGCGCAAAGCAGCTCTGAAATTGAGAATATTATTACGACGCAAGATGCATTGTATAAATATCAGCTTCAACCGGAAAGTGCTGACGCAGTAAGTAAGGAAGTTGCGCATTACGTCGAGGGGTTGAATATAGGATTTCTACGGGTACGTGAAGAAGGGATGTTAACGCTGAATACAGTTTTGGCAGTGCAGGTAGCGTTGGAGGGTAACGATGCGGGATTTCGTGCAATACCAGGTACAGTGTTGAGAAATGAAAAAACAAAAGAGGTGGTTTATGAGCCACCTTCGCCTGAAAAAGTTTCGGAGTTGATGTCGTCGCTTGAATTATTCATTCACAGTGAGGGTAAGTTGGATCCACTTGTGCGCATGGCGTTACTCCATCATCAGTTTGAGAGTATTCATCCATTTTATGATGGTAATGGGCGCTCAGGTCGTATTGTTAATATTTTGTATTTGGTTAAGGAGGGTTTGCTGGATACGCCTATTTTGTATTTGAGTCGTTACATCAGTCAGACCAAGCTTGAATATTATGCCTCCTTACAGCGAGTGCGTGATGATAATGATTGGGAGCAATGGTTGCTTTATATGCTGCGAGGCGTGGCGTTGACGGCGCGTCATACAACTCAGCTGGTGGAAAGGATTAGAACTTTGTTGCAGAAGTATAAAAAACAAATTCGAGATGATTATAAATTTTATAGTCAGGATTTGATTAATAATATTTTTTGCCATCCGTATACAAAAGTTGCTTTTCTAGAGCGGGATGTTGGTGTATCGCGTGCTACCGCTAGCCGTTATCTGAATGTGCTAGCTGCGGATGGCATACTTCGAAAGCATAAAATAGGTAATGAGAACTATTATGTTAATCATGCTTTAGTTGAATTGTTGTTTAATCTTCCAGAGTTGTTGCAGGATGATGAATAAATGGTGGGCCTGGAAGGACTCGAACCTTCGACCTGTCGATTATGAGTCGAATGCTCTAACCAGCTGAGCTACAGGCCCAATAATATGGGTAATCTTTAAATCGTTCTGTGGCCTATGAAAATGCTAAGGCCGATTATTCTAGAAGGCAATAAAAACGCGGACTTCGAGAAGTCCGCGTATTCTATATAGCTTTGCGCTGGATGTCAGCAGAAATAAGCGTTTTCTTATTCTTCTCCATCACCTAGGAAGCTGCGTAGATTTTCTGCGCGGCTTGGGTGGCGAAGTTTGCGTAATGCTTTGGCTTCGATCTGGCGAATGCGTTCGCGGGTTACGTCAAACTGTTTGCCTACTTCTTCTAATGTGTGGTCGGTATTCATATCGATACCAAAACGCATACATAATACTTTGGCTTCACGCGCGGTTAAGGTGGTGAGGATTTCGCGGGTTGATTCGCGTAGTGATTCACCGGTTGCTGAATCCATCGGTGCCATGATGTTAAGGTCTTCAATGAAGTCGCCAAGATGTGAATCTTCGTCATCACCAATCGGTGTTTCCATCGAAATAGGTTCTTTAGCAATTTTAAGTACCTTGCGCACTTTATCTTCTGGCATTTCCATTTTTTCAGCCAGCTCTTCAGGTGTGGGTTCGCGACCCATTTCCTGTAGCATCTGACGGAAGATACGATTGAGTTTGTTGATGGTCTCAATCATGTGTACTGGAATACGAATGGTACGCGCCTGATCGGCAATCGAACGAGTGATCGCCTGGCGAATCCACCATGTTGCATAGGTTGAAAATTTGTAACCACGACGGTATTCAAATTTATCAACCGCTTTCATCAGGCCAATGTTGCCTTCCTGAATAAGGTCGAGGAACTGCAAACCACGGTTGGTGTATTTTTTCGCGATAGAAATAACCAGACGTAAGTTGGCTTCCACCATTTCCTTTTTCGCGCGGCGTGCTTTGGCTTCGCCAATCGACATTTTTCGATTGATTTCTTTTATGTCAGAAACTCTTAGGCCAAATTCATTTTCAATAGCGGCTAGTTTTTGCTGTGTAATTTTAATCTCTGGGGCGAGTTCTTTTAGTTTTTCAGAATACTCGTGACCCGAGGTGTAATCATCAACCCACTTAGTGTTTACTTCATTTTGTGGGAATGTGGTGATCATGATCTTGCGTGGCATATGCGCACGGTTAACCG
>JAZGGE010000084.1:0-4440 GCA_036480195.1 Methylococcales bacterium | reverse complement strand
ATGACAAATAGGTATCCCGAAAATAGTATATTGCGAAAGAGATTGCATGATTGGTATCTGAGTTCCAAGGGTCTTAAATTACGCGAATTAGAAGCAACGTACCTTGCTCACGCTATTGATGTTAGCTATAAACAGACGGTTCTGCAAATCGGTGTCTTGGGTTGGGAAAGTCTATTTGTCGACATGAGGTGTTTTCAAAACTATTTTGTTGTTGACCAGAGTTATTTTGACGATGTCAGTGCAAAAAAAGTTAAAGGAAAATTCAGCGAGTTACCCTTTGCCAGCGAAAGCGCAGATCTTGTTATTATGCCCCATTCGTTAGAATTCGAATCAGATCAACATCAAGCAATCCGGGAAATAGAGCGGGTACTGAAGCCTGAAGGGAAATTGCTTTTATTAGGGTTTTACCCTTGGAGCATATCCCGTTGCTATTATGGCGTGCCCGGAAGAAAGAATTTGCTGCCTTGGTCAGGAAGTTTTATTAGCCGATTTAGGGTGCAGGACTGGCTCGGCCTGCTCAATTTTGAGGTGGACTTAAACACGAGCTTCTTTTTCAATTCCAGCAGGGTGGTTCGCCATATTTTTGGGGTTGGCCTATCCGATTTTTTCGCCGTCGGGTATGCCATAACAGCGACCAAGCGCCTTTATAATATTATCCCCTTAAAGCCTGTGCTGGTTGCCAGGCCGCGGTTTTCCGCCATTGAAGTTGCGGAAACAACATATCATAGAACTGCCAATGAAAAGCACTGTTAATATTTTTACCGATGGGGCCTGTCGCGGCAATCCAGGCCCAGGGGGATGGGGTGTATTGCTGGAACAGGATGCGAATAAAAAGGAGCTTTGGGGAGGAGAGAGCGAGACGACAAATAACCGAATGGAAATGATGGCCGCCATTGTAGCACTGGAATCGCTGACACAATCCAGTATTGTAAATTTAACGACAGATTCCAAATATGTCCTAAAAGGGATTACTGAGTGGATGCCAAACTGGATTAGGCGAGGATGGAAAACAGCCTCTAATAAGCCAGTAAAAAATGTAGATCTCTGGAAGCGATTAGATCAGGCTCTCCAAATGCATGAAGTAAATTGGACGTGGGTGAAGGGACATGATGGTCACCCTGGGAATGAACGCGCGGATCAGTTGGCGAATAGAGGCATTGATGAGCTATGAGACAAATCATTCTTGATACGGAAACAACGGGATTGAATCCGGCAGATGGACACCGGATCATCGAAATTGGCTGTGTTGAAATGATTGATCGGCGACTTACGGAAAATCGTTTTCACGTCTATATCAATCCAGATCGAGAAATTGATGAAGGCGCCATAGAGGTTCACGGGATTACCAATGAATTTCTTGTTGATAGGCCCCAATTTAAAGATATTACAGAAGATTTTTTAGCGTTTATTAACGAAAGTGAGCTGGTTATTCATAATGCTCCTTTCGACCTGGGTTTTTTGGATTCTGAGTTTAATTTGCTGGGTTCTGGGTGTAAATCAATTCAGACTATCTGCTCGGTTGTTGATAGCTTAGTCCTCGCTCGCAAAAAACATCCAGGGCAACGTAATAGTCTAGACGCACTTTGCAAGCGTTATGGAATCGACAACAGTCATCGAGACCTTCATGGCGCTTTGCTGGATGCTGAAATATTGGCCGATGTCTATTTGATGATGACGGGTGGCCAAACATCTTTATTGCTTGATGACCAGGATGCTCAAGAAGCTCGAGGAAGTATACAAATCAGAAGACTACCTAAGGATCGGCTTCGGCTTAAAGTTATTTGCTGTGCTGATGAAGAGCTTGAAGCCCACGAACAGCGGTTGGAAATGATAGACAAAATAAGCGGTGGAAAATGTTTGTGGACGACTGGATTATAATGAACATTATTTAAAACTGGATTAGCAGGAAAAAGTAAGATATCCTTGCTGGTTTAGAGGGAGAGGTGGCTGAGCGGTTGAAAGCGGCGGTCTTGAAAACCGTTGAGGGTTAGTAGCCCTCCCAGGGTTCGAATCCCTGCCTCTCCGCCACATATTGGGAAGCATGTTAGTGTGTAAACATTTTATATTGACTGGATCTTGACAATGATCAGAATATTATTGGTTGATGATCATGAGCTTGTTCGTACCGGGTTCGAACACCTTCTTAATGAATCGCCGGAAATTTCGGTGGTCGGCGTCGCAAGTTCTGGAGAAGACGCGATACTTCAAGCAGAAAAACTCAAACCCGATGTGGTTATGATGGATATCAAAATGCCGGGTATCGGTGGTATAGAGGCTAGTCGGAAGATTTTTCAGAAATATCCGGACATGAAAATCATTGCTCTAAGTGCCCATGATGAAGGCCCATTTCCGCAGCAACTGCTTAAAATTGGCGTTCGTGGCTTTCTCTCAAAGAGCAGTACACCCGATGAAATGGTCGCTGCAATACAGCGGGTTATGCAAGGGGGGCGGTATTTATGCCCAGGTGTAGCAGACAAGATAGCGTTGTCATCGATTATGGGGGAAAGTCCTTCACCATTCGATAGCCTTTCACAACGGGAATTGCAAGTTGTAATTCTGACTTTGCAAGGTAAGGGTATCCAGGAAATAGCAGAAATGCTCTTGATAAGCCCGAAGACCGTGAATACTTATCGTTATCGTGTCTACGATAAGCTGTCTGCTAAAAATGACGTGGAATTAACCCGCTTAGCGATTAGGTATAAACTGATTGAAGAAACAACCTACTGATGATCGAATTGGCTTTCAGATAACAGAACGTATGGGTTCAGTGTCAAAATAAATCTGGGTGTTATTTGATTAAGTGGCTAAAGTAGGGTTTGGTTGGTGGTAGTATTTTAAGCGAAGCGCAGACGGTTAATCTCATATGCCCGGGTGGCGAAATTGGTAGACGCAGGGGACTTAAAATCCCCCGGTTATTGCAACTGTGCCGGTTCGATTCCGGCCCCGGGCACCACACAAGGAAAAGCCTTACAGCAGGACAAAAAAAAACGAGACAACCTAAATGAAGTTATCTCGTTTGCCTGGAGCGGATTGGGTTGTCTCGTATGCAGTCAAAATCCCATCGTTTGAGAAAAAGATCATGGATAGGAGTTCTATCTTTCGTTGTAACCGTTTTCACTCGCATCATAAACTATTCGGTATACCTTGTAACTTCTCGCACCAAATCCCGATCCACCGGTAAAAGTTATCCTTCCTTGTCCCTTATAATAGGCTTCAATACGAGAGGAATCACTACCGAAGTAAAACGGGATAAAAGTTTTACCTGTAGCATAATTTGTTTGGTCGTTCGGCTGTCCAATTAAGTCGTTTACTTGCCCCATTGGCATTCCTATTTTTATCTTGGAGAATGGGCTATTAGGTGGAATATCTCCCACGATTCTCGGCAGCTCCTGCTTCACCTGCGGTACATTTTCCGTCTTTTGAGAATCAGTCCCCCCTTTGGTGGCGCAACCCGTGATCAACGCTATACTGGTAAAAAAGAGTACAATTAAGATATTAATTTTATTCATATTGATTCCTTTTTATATATTTATATTCAGTGAAATACTGATGCAACTTATCCGAAACGAATTGCCAAGACTGGCGAAGCGTTCGTATTCAGACATTTAAGTGTGTATGGTCAGTTTAGTCAAGTCAACTGCCCTTAACAAGACGTTACTTATTATCGGGACTTGTAGATCCAGGTATTGAATCAATTCTTCAGCTTACGATTGTGAGGCGCGAAAGGTATACTCTGACAGAAATGTTAAAACCAAACAAAATACAAAAACGGATCTCCCATCGAAAATTTATATTACTGCTTTTTTTGATGTTTTCACTAACGGGTTGTGTATGGCTGAGACTTTTGGAGTTTAGAAGTCAACTCGGTGAATTCGACGACTATTTTGTAACCAAAATCAATGGTGAAGGGTTTACCCTGAACTTTCGAGAACCGGTGCTATTTAGTGATGATCTCATCTATTTGAGCAAACTAGAGCCTAGCGAAAAATCAAAGTTGCAGGACACTGAATATTGGCTCTATGATTTTAAAAAAGTCAATGCCAATGGGAGACCGGTTAGCCCGGAAGTAGATATCGTTTTCCGGCTCGGATTTGATAGTGAAAAAATGATGAATTCTTGGACATTTTCTCCAATATTTTTGGCAATGGCACCCCCGCAATTTCTGGAAATGTCATTACGTGGTCTTGGATCCTCTAAAATTTTCAGATCCAAGCGTCAGGTCAAGGCAACATTCGATACGCTACCTAAATTGAAGGTTGGACTGCCTCTAAAGCAAGATATCATCCAAAATCTCGGTGATCCAGTCGAAATTATCGAAGAGAATGTGGGGCAACAACGGTATATTTACCATTTCATGTTAGATACTGATTATGTGGAAAAAGGCTATGAAGATCGAAGGTTTATGGAGATGAGACTCGATTTTGCAAATGACAGTGGCAA
>JAZGGE010000083.1:0-13446 GCA_036480195.1 Methylococcales bacterium | reverse complement strand
CAAGATCACCATGACTGGCTTCACCAGGGTGGACGAAAAAAGCAGGATTTCCGGTGCTGGCGAGGGTTGCAGCAATTTTCCCACCAATATGACCGGATTTTCCCATGCCGGTAACGACGATACGTCCTTGGCAATCCAGAAGATAGTGGCAGGCTGTGGCGAATTGTTGATCTATAGAGCGGGTTAGGGCTGCAATCGATTTTGATTCAATGTGAATGACTGCCAATCCGGATTGGATAAGACTGCTATCGTTTACAGGGCGAGACATACGATGAAGGATTTTTCCACAGCAGGCTCTCTATTCTCGGATAGCCGCCTGGGAGGCCGCCCAAGAATAGAAGTCGTAGCGAGGGAAACCCGTTTTGAGTCAGATTTTTCGATCATTTGAGGCGAATAGTGGGCCTATTTAACGAAAATGATCGGAAAATCTGGCCAAAATGAGCTTTCCCACAGTAGGTTCTCTATTCTCGGACAGCCTCCTGGTTATGTCAAGACGCTTTGGCGGTAGAGGAGAGCCATGTATATAAAGTAACAAAGCAACAACATCCCGCCTTTCCATCGAGTTATAGTACCATTCCCGTCTTTGGAGTATGCAAATACAAAAAGCGCCATGGTGAAGCCAATCATCCAGGGAAAGTCTCGAGATATCACCATTGGATTCAACGGGCCAGGCGCGACAAGAGCGGGAATGGAGTAGACTGCGAGCAGATTATAGATGTTGGATCCTACTATATTTCCGACAGCCAGATCGTCCTCATTTTTTAAAACACTGGTTATTGAAGCTGCCAACTCTGGAAGGCTGGTGCCCAATGCGACTATAGTGAGTCCGATTACAATGTCACTTACTCCGAATGCTTGGGCGATATTGACCGCTGCCCAGACTAGCAGGTGGGAACTGATCAGCAGACCTGTCAGTCCAACAATAAACCACAGTATAGCGGTAGAAGTCGGTATATTTTCGGGGATTTCACTTTCAATCTCTTGAGGGAAGGGGTCTGCCGTACGGCTTTTTTGGGCTGATCTTATCAGCCAGGCAAGGAATATAATGAGTCCAATAAGCATCAAGACGCCGTCTGTACGGTCAAGGTTTCCGCCTAGAGCGGCCCAGAAACAGGCGATGGAAATGAATACTAAAATAGGAAGTTCACGGGAAAGCAATTTTGAGTGTACTGAAATAGAACCTACCAAAGCCGTGCATGCGAGTACCAAGCCAATGTTGGCTATGTTGGATCCTATAGCATTGCCGATCGCAAGCCCTGGGTTTCCTTCCCAGGAGGCAAAGCCGGCTACGAGAATTTCTGGAGCAGATGTCCCTAAACCAACTATTGTGAGGCCGATGAGAAGAGGGGATATCCCAAAATTACGTGCAATTGCAGCAGTTCCGGTAACAAAACGATCTGCGGAGATGACCAATATGAGGAAGCCGACAAAAAGACCCGTCGAGAAAATTAGCATTTCAGAATTGAGCTTGTTGGGAGAGGGTATAAAAGCAGGTAAAAAATTGACTTGAGTATACCAGTTCTAAGACAATGACTAGTTTATATTTGTGCGGTAGGAGACTGATGGTTAGTAGGGTAGCGTCATCAAATAGAAATGATGATATTGTCAGAATTCAGAATTTGTCATTTACCCGGGGAACTCGGAAAATTTTTGACGATATAAGTCTATACATTCCTCGTGGGAAAGTTACTGCGATTATGGGCCCGAGTGGTACTGGCAAGACGACATTACTGCGGCTGATAGGTGGGCAACTTCGACCCGATTCTGGTGTTGTGGAAGTGGATGATCAAAGGGTTCATAGTCTCTCCAGGCATGATCTTTATACCCTGCGCAAACGGATGGGAATGCTGTTTCAAAGTGGTGCTTTGTTGACCGATATAAACGTTTTCGATAATGTCGCGTTTCCCTTGCGCGAACATACCGATTTATCGGAAACCCTGGTTAGAATAGTGGTGTTAATGAAGCTGGAAGCAGTTGGTTTGCGTGGTGCCGGTAATTTGATGCCGAATGAACTGTCTGGAGGAATGGCACGACGTGTTGCTCTCGCCCGGGCAATTGCTTTGGATCCTATGATTGTAATGTATGATGAGCCGTTTACCGGTCAAGATCCTATTTCCATGGGAGTAATTGTTAAATTAATTCGATTACTGAATGTTGCTTTGGGGCTAACCAGCATTATTGTTTCTCATGATGTTCAGGAAACAGCATCGATAGCGGATTATATTTATGTTATTTCCAATGGCAAGGTCGTGGGACATGGAACACCACATGAGATGGATCGTTCGCCATCACAATGGGTTGATCAGTTTATGCACGGTAAGCCTGATGGTCCAGTGCCCTTCCACTATCCTTCCCGTGATTATAGTTCAGATTTATTAGCTCCATTACAGTAGATGAATCCACTACGAAAACTCGGTCAGCTAACCGTTAACACCTTTGAAAAACTAGGCAGGGGTACCCTGTTTTTATTACGGGTTCTAGGCAATGGGCTGAGTGTTTTTTTGCGGCCACGGTCACTGATTACACAACTTTATTCGGTCGGCGTACTGAGTGTTTTGTTGATTTTGATTTCGGGATTTTTTGTCGGAATGGTGCTGGGGTTACAAGGATTTACCCTATTGTCTGATTTTGGTGCAGAACAGGCTTTGGGTGTTATGGTTGCGGCATCTTTGGTTCGTGAGCTGGGTCCTGTAGTAACCGCACTGTTGTTCGCTGGCCGGGCGGGTTCAGCGTTAACGGCTGAAATTGGGCTAATGAAGGCGACTGAACAACTTTCGGGAATGGAAATGATGGCGGTTGATCCGGTGCAAAGAGTCATTGCGCCACGCTTTGTCGCGGGGATTGTCTCACTTCCACTACTGACCGCGATATTTAGCGCGGTTGGAGTACTTGGAGGTTTTTTTGTCGGCGTGGGGCTTTTGGGCGTGGATGAAGGCTCTTATTGGTCGCAGATGCAAGCAGCTATCGATTTTGATGATGATATTCTTAATGGTATTATTAAAAGCATAGTGTTTGGTGTTGTTATTACTGGAGTTGCTGTGTTCGAAGGTTATGATGCGATTCCCACTTCAGAGGGTGTCAGCCGGGCGACCACACGAACTGTCGTGATTTCCGCTTTTGCGGTACTTGGGCTGGACTTTGTGTTAACTGCAATAATGTTTGGAGATTTTTGATGCAACCTACGAAAACGGTTGAGGCTTTGGTTGGGTTGTTTGTAGCAATGGGGTTAGTTGCTCTTTTTTTTCTCGCCATGCAGGTTAGTAACCTGAGCGGTTTAAGTGGCGGTGAAAAAGGTTATCAAGTGACTGCCCGTTTCGAAAATTCAGGAGGTCTAAAGGTACGAGCACCGGTGACTATTTCTGGAGTAAAAATCGGAAAGGTGGGGGCAATTTACTACGATGAAGAAATTTATCAAGCGGTGGTGGAACTACAAATCAACCCGGAATTCACTCATTTGCCGGTTGATACCACCGCGAGTATTTATACTGCAGGGCTGCTTGGTGAACAGTATATCTCCCTCAGCCCTGGAGGTGATGAGGATTACTTGAAGGAGGGTGACGAAATTGAACTGACTCAATCCGCTGTAATCCTTGAAGAAGTACTTAGTAAGTTTCTTTATAGTCAAGCAGAAGGGGGAGCGGAAGGTGGATAGAGTATGAATCCCTCTATCAGTAAGGTTTTATCTGGGGAGATCGTTCTTGAGGGGGATTTTACCTTTAGCTCGGTGAGTAAAATACCAAAGGTTTCAACTCGGTTGGTCTTGGAATCGCCTGACACAGTGATTGATTTGGCAGGCATATCAGTTATAGATACTGCCGGTCTTGCACTATTGGTCGAGTGGCTGGGTATGGCGAAGAGGAAAGGAATATCGCTTACCTTTCGAAATTTGCCGGATCCGCTGTGGGCGATTGTGTGTGCCAGTAATCTTGATGAGTGGTTTCCGGTCGTCCGCTGAGAATTATCAGACTTCAATAAAACTTATCTCTACAGTGTAAGTAACGTGGTAGGACGGAAAAATACAGTACTTATCCATTCTTGCTGGCTTACTACCTGTTGTTTTTATAACCTACGTTATTGGTATATACCTCTCGCGCCCATGAATACCCATTTTCAGTGTGCATCTTTTCGCGAAGAGCGTCGTTGTAGAACCTTGAAAAGAGATGACTCTTCCTGCGGTTCTACGCCTAGCCCTTCAAAAAAATCTACCCACTTAAAACGGGTATTCTTGGACGCGAAAGGTATATAGATAAATACTGAAGAAATACAGATTTTTACTAAATGGATAAACTAATTATTACCGGTGGCGCAGTTCTGGACGGGGAGATTCGCATTTCAGGTGCCAAGAATGCGGCGTTGCCGATTTTGGCCGGGGCGCTGCTATCGGAAAAACGAGTGGTAATAAGCAACATTCCTCACCTTCATGATATTACCACCACTATGGAGTTGCTGGGCGGAATGGGTGTGAATTTGACTATTGATGAGGAGCTGAATATTGAGGTAGATTCCAGCACCATCAAGAACTTCGATGCGCCTTATAAACTCGTTAAGACCATGCGAGCCTCTATTTTGGTTCTCGGGCCGTTGCTGGCCCGGTTTGGTCACGCTAACGTATCACTGCCTGGTGGTTGTGCTATCGGCACACGGCCAGTGGATTTGCATCTTGAAGGTTTGGCGAAAATGGGTGCGGATATCAAAGTTGAAAATGGATATATCAAGGCGACCGCAAAACGCTTGCTAGGCCGTCGTCTGGTTCTGGATCAAGTCACTGTAACAGGTACGGAAAATCTTATGATGGCTGCGGCTCTTGCCGATGGAAAGACGATTATTGAAAATGCCGCTCGTGAACCGGAGGTTGTGGATCTTGCGGGCTTTCTGAACATGATGGGGGCTAAAATAAGTGGCGCAGGGAACAGCGTTATCGAAATTGATGGGGTAGAGTCACTATCCGCTGACGGAAAGTGCTACAAAATTCTTCCCGATCGTATTGAAGCTGGCACCTATCTGGTGGCTGCAGCAATGACTGGAGGACGGGTAAAAGTAAAGGATGTGCAACCTGACTCCCTGGATGCTATTTTGTCCAAGTGCCGAGAAGCTGGCGCCAAAATTAAGGTCGGAAACGATTGGATAGAATTAGATATGAAGGGGCGAAGGCCGAAAGCTGTGTCCGTAAGAACCGCGCCCTATCCTGCGTTTCCAACAGATATGCAAGCCCAGTTCACGGCAATGAATACAATAGCTGAGGGCGTTGGCGTGATCACTGAGACAGTATTTGAAAACCGCTTTATGCATGTTCAGGAAATGCAGAGAATGGGTGCCAATATTAAGTTGGAATCCAACACAGCTATCTGTGAAGGAGTTCCGCACCTCACCGCTGCTCCAGTGATGGCGACCGATTTGCGGGCGTCAGCCAGTTTGGTTTTGGCCGGATTGGTCGCCAAAGGGGAAACATTAGTGGATCGTATTTATCACATTGACCGTGGATATGAATGTATAGAAGAAAAACTGGCACTGCTTGGGGCTAAGATTCAGAGGATTCAAAAATGAATGCCTCCGTTCAGACGCTTACAATTGCAGTGTCAAAGGGCAGGATTTATGAGGATGCTCTACCACTTCTTGCTGCAGCTGGTATCGTTCCAGCCGAAGATCCAAAGAAAAGCCGCAAGCTAATATTACCAACTAACCAACCTCATGTTCATCTAGTCATTATACGTGCGACGGATGTTCCTACATTCGTTGAGTATGGCGCTGCCGATCTTGGTATTGCGGGCAAGGATGTATTGCTCGAATATGGCGCGGAAGGGCTTTATGAACCTTTGGATCTTGGCATCGCTCGATGTAGACTCATGACTGCTGGGCCCAAGGGTGCTGAACCCCCTCGTGGCCGAATTCGGGTGGCAACTAAATATGTCAACACTGCCAAGCGCTGGTTTGCTCAGCAGGGAATTCAGGCCGATATTATTAAACTCTATGGCTCCATGGAGTTGGCACCGTTGGTTGGTTTGGCGGATTGTATTGTTGATTTGGTCGAGACTGGAAATACGCTGAAAGCGAACGGGCTTGAGCCTCGAGAGTTAATCATGGACATTAGTTCGCGCCTGGTTGTGAATAAGGCTGCCATGAAGATGAAACATTCTCTCATCAAACAGTTAATCCGCGACATTGAAAGTAAGGTGGCGGGAAGGAATAGGGAGTCTGATCAACTGACAGGAGCGAAATAGCCACTGATGACGACAATTTCGATAAAGCATCTAGATACCATCGATAAAAATTTCGATTATGCGCTAAAGGATTTAATGTCCTGGGATGAAGATGACGACCAGGATCTTCATGGGCGTGTTTTGGAGATTATCGGCAAGGTAAGAAAAGAGGGTGATGCCGCGCTATTAGAGTTAACCCGAAGATTTGATCGGTATGTAGTAGAGTCAATGGCAAATCTGGAGATTTCCAAGCGACAATTGCAGACGGCCAGGCAGAGAATCTCTGAAGAAAGTGCCGAGGCGTTAGAGAGCGCAGCGAATAGGATAAAGTCTTTTGCAGAGCATCAGAAAATGGAGTCCTGGAGTTATAAGGAAGCGGACGGAACGCTATTGGGCCAACAGATAAACCCGTTGGATCGTGTTGGTTTGTATGTTCCAGGCGGTAAAGCGGCGTATCCTTCTTCAGTTCTTATGAATGCAGTTCCCGCGAAGGTGGCGGGTGTTGATGAGGTGATTATGGTCGTCCCGGCACCCGACGGGAAGTTGAATGAATTAGTATTGGCCGCAGCCCATATCGCTGAAATAGATCGAGTTTTCACTGTTGGTGGTGCCCAGGCAATAGCGGCGCTGGCTTATGGAACGGAAACTATACCGAAAGTCGATAAAATTGTTGGCCCTGGTAATATCTATGTGGCAACGGCGAAAAAAATGGTTTTTGGTCAAGTAGGTATTGACATGATTGCGGGCCCATCGGAAATTCTTATTATTTGTGATGGTGAAACCGATCCCGATTGGATCGCGATGGATCTTTTTTCACAAGCGGAACATGATGAAAACGCCCAAGCCATATTACTATCTCCAAATTCCGTATTTCTTCTAGCCGTTGAAGAAAGTATTGGCCGTTTGCTACCGGAAATGGAACGGAGTGGAGTGATACGTGCTTCGTTGGAATCCAGAGGAGCTTTGATCAAAGTAAAAGATTTAGGCGAAGCAGCAATGATAGCAAACCACATTGCACCGGAACATCTTGAACTTTCGGTTGAAGAGCCGATGGCGTTGGCCGGAAAAATTCGAAATGCCGGGGCGATTTTTATGGGCCGTTACACAGCCGAAGTGTTAGGTGATTACTGTGCAGGTCCAAACCATGTCTTGCCGACTTCTGGAACAGCAAGGTTTTCCTCCCCACTTGGAGTCTACGATTTTCAAAAGCGATCCAGTCTGATTTACTGCTCTAGTGATGGTGCTAACGTATTGGGTCAAGTGGCATCGACCCTGGCTAGGGGAGAAGGTCTGACTGCCCATGCCCGTTCCGCTGAATTTCGAATTCGTTAACTGTTTATGCCAGTAAGGAATCTAAGCGTTAACGCGTTGTTAAGACCGGAGCTGTTTGAACTGGCAACCTATAAAGTTGCTGATGCCACCGGTTGTGTTAAGCTGGATGCCATGGAAAACCCTTATTCCTGGCCACCGGATATGGTTGCTGCATGGCTGGATAAACTGCAGTATTGCCAGCCGAATCGTTACCCTGATCCCTCGGCATCGGCCCTTAAAAGGGCAATTATAAGCTGTAATAATATCCCGCCCAAAATAGAGGTGTTACTGGGTAATGGATCGGATGAAATTATCCAGATTATCTTGATGGCGATCGCAGGGATAGATGTTACGGTAGTCTCACCTGAGCCTAGTTTTGTGATGTACAGACAGATTGCCTCTGTTCTGGGATTAAAATATATCGGTGTTCCCCTAAAACCGGATTCATTTCAGCTTGATATGGATATTATGACCGAAGTGTTGGCTACGGAAAAACCCGCAGTGATTTTTCTCGCCTATCCTAACAACCCTACGGGTAATTTATTCAATCAACAGGATGTTTTGGAAATATTGCGGATAGCCCCAGGGCTAGTTGTTATAGATGAGGCTTATGCACCCTTCGCGGAGGCCAGCTTCATGGATTACTTACCGAGGTTTGACAATTTATTGGTAATGCGGACGGTGTCAAAATTAGGATTGGCGGGATTGCGTTTGGGGTTTTTGGCGGGCGGAAAGGCGTGGCTTGAGCAGCTGGATAAAATTAGATTACCTTATAATATCAACACTCTTACCCAAGTGAGTGCCGAATTTGCCCTTGAGAATTTTTCTGTTTTTGAGCGGCAGACCCGGAGTATTCGGGAGGATCGGGCAAAGCTATTCACCGAGTTAAGTAGGGACTCAAGAATTTCTGTATATCCTAGTCAGGCCAATTTTTTACTTTTTCGTGTGGACGGATTTGATGGTACCAAAATTTTCTCCGTTCTGAAGGAGAATGGGGTATTGATCAAGGATATGAACCCTGTGGGTGGCTTAGTCAAAAACTGTTTGCGGGTAACCGTTGGAACAGCCACTGAAAATCAACAGTTTATCTCTGAAATATCAAAGGCTTTAGCGGTGTCGAGTCGTTAAACACCTTGACCTGAACGGCTATTTGCAACAGAATCACCTAAAAAGTACTGCGGCTTGGTTACAAGCTAATACTCCATCAATGTCGTATTGACGGGTAGAGGACGTTGAGAAGGGGTCAGCTGCTAAGCGCAGGAGCGCAGGACTAGCAGGGCTAATTCAAGCGAGTGCAACAACTACAAAGTTTTAAGGGGGATAATAATAATGAGCGATGAAGGCGTGGATAAAAATCGACGCAATTTCTTAACAGCGACTACCTCCGTAGTTGGTGCAGTGGGTACCGGATTTGTTGCAGTACCTTTTCTCTCAGCACTTCAACCCAGCCAAAAGGCACGAGCTGCAGGTGCACCGATTGAAGTGGATATCAGTAAGCTGGAAAACGGACAACTCATTCGGGTGAAGTGGCGTGGGAAGCCGGTATGGATTTTAAAAAGAACAGCCGAGACACTGGAAACGATAACAAGTTTAGAGGGTCGGCTTCGGGATGCAACGTCTGACGAGTCTCGCCAACCGGAATCAAGCCACAACGAATACCGCTCGATCAAGCCAGAAATCTTTGTGGCAGTAGGAATTTGTACACATTTGGGTTGTTCTCCGACTTTTCGACCAGAGGTTGCTCCTCAAGATTTAGGTTCAGATTGGAAAGGCGGCTTTTTCTGTCCTTGTCACGGTTCTTTCTTTGATCTGGCGGGACGTGTTTATAAGGGCGTACCAGCGCCGACAAATCTTGAAATACCACCTTATCGTTATTTGGATGACAATTTGATTGTGGTGGGGGAAGACGAAGTGGAGGTGGCAGATGCTTGATAAAGTGATGGCAATGCTTGTAGCTTTGCTTGGTTGGATCGATAAACGCTTTCCCTTGACCAAGGTTTGGAACGAACACTTGGCCAAATACTATGCGCCTAAGAATTTCAACTTCTGGTATTTTTTTGGTTCATTGGCATTCCTGCTTTTATTTTTACAGATCGTCACCGGTGTCTGGTTGACTATGAACTATAAACCGGATGCAGCGAAGGCTTTCGACTCTGTTGAATTTATCATGCGGGATGTGGAATGGGGTTGGTTGATGCGATACCTTCACTCTACCGGGGCCTCAGCATTTTTTGTTGTTATCTACCTACACATGTTCCGTGGTCTGCTCTATGGTTCTTTTAAGAAGCCCAGGGAATTGGTATGGATATTTGGTATGCTGATTTACCTTTGTCTAATGGCTGAAGCCTTTATGGGATACCTTCTTCCTTGGGGGCAGATGTCCTATTGGGGTGCGCAGGTTATTATTTCCTTGTTTAGTGCCATACCCTATTTTGGCGATGACCTAACACTTTGGGTTCGTGGTGATTATGTTATTTCAGATGTCACACTGAACCGGTTTTTTGCATTTCATGTCATCGCTATTCCACTTGTCTTGGTAATGTTGGTTTTCCTTCACATAGTGGCACTGCATCAGGTAGGATCCAACAATCCTGATGGCATTGAGATCAAGGAAACCAAGGATAAAAACGGCATTCCGCTGGATGGGATTCCCTTTCATCCATATTATACCGTCAAGGATATTGTTGGTGTCATAGTGTTCCTTATTGTCTTTTCCGTGGTTCTTTTTTATGCGCCGGGGTTTAATGGCTTGTTCCTGGAGCATGCTAACTTTATACCCGCCGATCCATTGAAAACTCCAGAACATATTGCACCCGTTTGGTATTTCACGCCATTTTACGCCATTTTACGGGCAATCCCAGATAAGCTAGGTGGCGTGATTGCAATGGGTGGTGCTATCGTCATAGTATTTGCCTTGCCTTGGCTGGATAGAAGCCCAGTGAAGTCAGTTCGATATCGGGGGGGCTTATTCAGAAGAGCGTTAGTAGTATTTGTTATCAGTTTTTTCGTTCTTTCCTATCTGGGTACACAACCGGCAACACCGACAGCAACAATTTTTGCCAGGATTTTTACCGCCAGCTATTTCGGTTTTTTTCTATTGATGCCCTTCTATACAAGCAGGGACAATGATAAGACAGTGCCGAAGAGGGTTACTCCGACGACTACCCTGGAGGAAGATCTTGCCAAGGCTAATAGCTTTTTGAAAACAACGTTGGATCAAACAACAACGAAAAAAGCGATAACAACCAAAGCCGGGAAAACCTATGATGTATTTGTTCCCGAAGGCAAAGGTCTGTTGGCATTTTTGAAAGATACCGTTAACAAAATAAGAAAAGTGTTTGCAGTAAAATGAACAAGTGGCTAACTGTTATTGTATTTGTTTTTTCATCCGGCATTAACGCAGAAAGTTTAGCTCTCGATGATGCCGATGTTGATGTTTTTGATAAGGCTTCCGTACAGCGGGGTGCTCAACTGTTTGTGGACTATTGCATAGGCTGTCACTCCGCCCAACACTTGAGATATTCCCGCTTGGCGGAAGACATGGATATTTCCGAAGAGGATATTAAAAAATCCTATTTGTCGGCCACGGCAAAAATTGGTGATGGGATGATATCTGCTATGGATGCTGAACACGCTGAAAAGTGGTTTGGTACTCCAACTCCAGATCTATCTGTAACTGCACGCGTACGGGGAGCGGACTGGTTATATACCTACCTGCGGGGTTTTTATACCGACGAATCTAGACCATTTGGCGTTAATAATATCGTTTTTAAGGATGTTGCAATGCCCAACGTGTTTTGGAAGTTGCAAGGTATTCAAAATAGGGTAATCAGGAAAACAGATGGGGATGATGAGCCTATTGAAATAGGGTTGGCTCAGGCGGGGATTATGACTCCGGATGAGTTCGACAGTGCTATGAGAGATTTGGTCAACTTTATGGTTTATCTCGGCGAACCTGCGATGCTTGAAAGGATACCCCTGGGGAAATATGTCATTCTCTTTTTGCTTGTTTTCTTGGTGCCGGCCTATCTGTTAAAGAAGGAGTATTGGAAAGACGTGCATTAGAGAGCTTGTCCATTTTGGTTCGCTTTTGTAAGCGTACCATTGAAATGTGCCTTTGTATTTTAAGCCTGGGGGGGATTGTTACCGCAGTTCGATTACCTCCCATGGTTTTTATGTCGTTAAATAAAGTGGTTATCTATCACAAGTGATTAAGAAACCTGTTTCAAAAGTACTTCCTCTCGATATCTCTCCAGTTCTTGGACAGTCCCCTAAATTTGGTAATCGCTTAAAGTCCATTTTCGGAGAGCCTTTCGGGTGTTTTTTAAGAGAATATAAGGTCAACCGGATTTATATCCATAGAATGGTGCTTCGATAATGGCCGGAGTAAAAGTATCTATGGTTTTATTTTCTCTGCCTTTATGTATTCAAAGTCATAGAGTTCGACTCACGCTCTACGAAAAAGGTATTTCCGCGGATGTAAAAATATTTGATGCCAACGATCCGCCTGAGGATATGCAAGAGTTGAATCCTTACGGAGAAATGCCGGCATTGATCGATCGAGACTTGGTTATTTATGATTCACGAATCATAATGGAATATTTGGATGAACGGTTTCCACACCCACCGTTACAGGCTACTGATCCAGTGACTCGAGCACGAGGGCGAATGATGATTCACCGCATAGAGTCTGATTGGTATGCCATGTTGAACGAAATCGAAGAAACGAAGGACAAGAAGAAGGCGATAAAGCCAAAAAAATTGTTAAAAGAAAGTCTGGTTTCAGCACTACCATTATTTGAGGCTGAACCTTTCTTTATGAATCAGGAAGTTTCATTAATTGATTGTAGCCTGGCGCCCTTGTTGTGGCGTTTACCCAGTCTGGGTGTGGAAATACCAAAGGAGGCGGCAGCGATCAGGAGTTATGCAGAACGGATGTTCAAAAGAAGCGCATTTCAAGCGAGTCTTAGTGCACAAGAGCTGGAGTTGGCTCCGGCGGTTAACTTTCCGCATCGGTAGAAGGCTTGGCTGGCCTCTCTATGATTTTTAACCACTTGGTACGAGTCGGTTCCCGATATTCCTATCGACACAACCCTAAAATTCAACAGCCTGGCATGGCGGCTATCCAGCTCCAGCCAGCGGTTTTTGTCCAGACAGTCTCGCGCTGTTCATTAGATTTATCCTGTGGTCAGGGTCTAAGATGAAACCACTCCGACCTTATCTTATTCGAGCGGTATACGATTGGTTGGTGGATAATGGCTTGACACCCTACCTGTTGGTTGACGCAGAAAATGATGGCGCAATCGTGCCGCGACAATTCGTTCAGGAAGGGCGAATAATCCTAAATTTGCGCCCTGAAGCTGTTCAAAGGTTGATCCTTGGCGATGAGTTGATAGAATTCGAAGCCCGTTTTAGCGGACAACCAACGCACGTGGAATTTCCAGTTTCAGCTGTATTAGCGGCCTACTCAAAGGAAAATGGCCGAGGGATGGTTTTTGATGCAGAAGAGGGCGAAATGCCTCCGCCACCCCAACCGGATTCGAAGAAAAAAGCGACCAAACCCTCTTTAAAAGTCGTAAAATAATACGTTCTTCGGAGATTTTACCTCTCGGCATCCAATTCCCTGGATCTTATATGTCTCTCGCATTAAAGAATACCCTGATTAGAGCATGCCTTTTTTGCAAATGGCGTTGTTGCAAAGCCTTCCAATACCATGCAATTGCAGCGACTCGGCGGCCAGGCCCTTCACAAAAATTGATGCGCCCTAAAGGGATATTCTCAAACGCGAAAGTTATAACTCAGACGATATCGGGGCTAAAGCCGCTCCTACTTTTTGTCGGGGGTGAAAAGCGGAGATGTTTTCGCCGGTTGACTCATTACTGAGGGCAGAGGTAGGATTTTAGCCGTACCACGCCGTTCGACCTGATCGATTCGAATG
>JAZGGE010000082.1:0-4655 GCA_036480195.1 Methylococcales bacterium | reverse complement strand
TTGCTACTTTTTGCAACCAAGCCTTTTTTAAGTAAGATTTTCGACGATAGCCGACATGCCCTTCATGATAGGCAAGATATAATTTTCGTGCATTCCTTCTTGATATACCGAGTTTTCTATGGCTAATAGCGCAATACCAGCCAATAAAATCAGATGCATCGGCGAAATCATCCCGATCATTCCCCCAAGAGTCAGTGCTCTTCAAATAATTCTGCCAGGTTCCGTCTATTGCCTGAGCATACCCGTATGCACTGCTAGGGCGAGACCAAGGGATAAAACCTAAAAACCGTGTTCTCGGAGGTTTAGCATCAGCCACAAAGTGTGACTCCTGGTGCATGATGGCCATTGTGACATGAATTGGAACTCCCCATTTTTCGAAAGAATCTTTTGCATCGTCATACCAGTCATCTTTTTCTCTAAAAACCTCACAAATATCATTCGTCATTTTGGGTGTTGAGGCTACGCAGGCACTAAGTAATGGAATAAGGATAAAAAGTAAAACTCTTAACATCAGTTTATGTCAGAATATTTTGGATCAGCGTAAAATTTATGCTTCATCACTATTCCGCTTGCTTGGTCTTCCCGGTTTTCTTGCTGTGACTCGTTGATTGGTCAATCCTTCTATTTGTGTCGTAAACCGCTCGTTTCCAAGCGCTAACCCTTTATTAATACTCTCCCTGATTTCTTTTAATCGTTCTGTTCCGACATCTGCTTTAAACAAATCACGGTAGTTTCTTAACCGCTCATTTTTCGATTTCCCTAAAGCCAGATATTCAGAATGTGGTGTTTGTAATTCACTTTCCACGCCCAATGCATTAATCGCATAGCTTGACCAGTTATAGTCACCCGGGTCATCAACCATATCAGCTCTGACTGGATTTAATTCTATATAACGATAGAGTTCAACCAGATACCGCTCACTTTGTATCACACAAGACTTAAAACGACCTTCCCACAACGTGCCGCTACGCTGGTAGGTATGATTGTAATAGCGCACATACAGGCGACCAATTGATTGCATCATACGGCTAATCGCATTCTCTTTCCAAGGCGTACACAGCAAATGCACATGATTCGTCATCAACACCCAGGCATGCACATCAACCTGATGTTTCTTCGACAACTCCTTGAGCCAATTGAGATAAGCCTGCATATCTTCTTCATTGGCAAAACAGACTTGTCTGTTATTCCCACGCTGTATGATATGTTGCGGAACGCCGACAGGCGAAACTCGGGCTAATCTTGCCATTGTGTCACTTATATTTATGATCTATCGAATAGGGCAATGATAGCAGATTAATATTACTCTGACCCTAAATATTTCATAAGAGCAGAGGGACTTGTACGATCAAGAATATTTGGGGTCAAATATTTGTTACTCTGACCCCGAATATTCTCTGTAACTCCATAAGCTATGCGGTTAAATCAACAAGCTCTCCAAATAATTAAATGTGATGCCTCCAAGTAATTCCTAATTTGCTCGAACAATTCTAGGGTACAATTAGCGGTTATTTTCTTCTGTCTTAGTGTCAATAGAAGGTTTAGGAAAAATAGGCAATCATGGTATAACAAGCAAATACACCCGATGCCAAACAGCGGGATCGTTTTTTCCAACGCTTCTGTGGCGCCGGTGATTTGCGGGCGTTAGGCTTCAAACCGAGGACAAAATATGAGTTCGCAACATTCAACAGAGATTAAAGCAGGATTACGGTGACACGTTACTATTTATACTTTTAATTGAATCGCGTATTATCAACGATGGCTAGGCTTACCAGAATTACCGTCCCCGGTATTATTCACCACGTTACACAACGGGGGAATCGCCGCCAAAAGGTTTTTATTGAAGAAGAAGAAGACTACGAGCTCTACCTACCGTAACCTGCTTGCCCAACACTGTACTTGTATCTTTGGAGAGGCAAATGAAACGTAGCTTGCTATCAGCCCGGCATAGTCGCCCAAGAAAGCAGGGAACCAGACATGTGGCAGATGGATAAAAGAAATAAATAGTAACGTGTCACCGTAATTGACCAGGAAACAGAATGATTTTAAATCGCAACGCCAAGAGGTGAACAAGACCATGACCGATACACAGAAATCGAACTACAATGGCGAAGGCATTATGGACCGCCTCAAACTTTGCTTGACCCCCTTCCACGACGGCCGCTACGAAGACATGCGCACCGGCTGGAAGCGCGCTGTCTTTCGCGACTTCACGTCCGGGCTGATCGTGGCCATGGTCGCTATTCCGCTGGCTATGGGATTTGCGATCGCCTCCGGGCTGAATCCGATCCACGGGATTGTCGGTGGAGCATTCGCCGGCTTCATTGGCTCGCTGTTCGGGGGGTCCAAGTACCAGGTGTACGGACCGACCGCGGCGTATATTCCCATCATTTTCGGAGTGATGGTCACGTTCGGGGGTGACGGCAACCAGATTCTGCCCGAACAGTATGCCACCGGCTACGGCGTGCTGATCTTTTGCTCGGTCTGTGCCGGGCTGATCCTCGTCTGCATGGGGCTGCTGGGCCTTGGCCGTTTTGTCGCGAAGGTACCACATTCAATTGTGGTCGGATTTACTATCGGGATTGCACTCACTATCGCCTTGACCCAGTTGGGAGACGTTCTCGGTCTGTCGACAAAACTGCCCTATTCGCTGACCGAAAAATTTCCAATCATCGCGGCCAACCTCGATGAATTCAACATCTTCGCCTTATTGCTGACCGTCGGCACCTTTTTAATCACCAAGTACCTATTGAAGATCAGCATTTACATTCCTGGACCGCTCATCGCCATTGGCTTGGGATACGTGCTGAGTGAAACGTTACTGAACAATCAGGGACTGACCGTTGCGCAGGACAAATACGGAGCCATTCCAATCACAGACTTTTTTAAATTCACAGCGCCTATCGTGCCCGAGTTCTCACTGTCGGTGACGTTCGACGTGCTGTTTTACATCTCCGCGATCGTGTTCGTCGCGGCCATCGAATCGCTACTATGTTCACGAATGGCGGACCGTTTGGCCGATAACCAGGGAACTCCGTATAACCCAAACAAAGAGTTGTTTGGACAGGGAATGGTAAATACAATCGTACCCCTGTTGAACGGTTTTCCGCACACGGGTGCGCTGGCCCGCACTGCGACGAACATCAAAGTGGGTGGTATGACCCCGTTGGCTGGGATACTGAAATGCTGGCTGAAACTGGCGATGGCGTTTTTTCTGGCCGCCTATCTCGATTTCGTGCCAATGGCCTGCATCGCCGGCATCTTGGCTTATGTTGCGTTTAACATGGTAAAGCTGGAAGAGATCAAATTGGTGCACGCGATGAACTGGTTTCACATTTCTCTGATGTACTACACGGCGGTTGTCGTTTTGCTCAAGGATTTTCTCACCGGTGTGTTGAGTGCCCTGATCATCTATGCGTTGCTGCATCGGTTTTTTGACAAGCCCAGTATTTCGGCGGACGTGGATGCGATCCGGCCGGCGGCAGACCCGGAGCAGGAATCGCTGACCAAGAAAGACTCGACATAAGACGATCGAACCAAGAACGACATAGCCGCAGTTGTTTCCCGGAATAACAGTGGTCACCCATTAGACGTATCGGTGTCAATAGGTATTACTCATCTCCGCCAGTCAAATAATCAGAGTAGCATTTATCGAGAATAATCAACAAATTAATGTTACTCTGATACCCCAATTATTCTACTCCTTTAGACTCATTTCATATTGGACAAGGCTTGTTCTTTTGTGTTCTTTTGCAGTAATATAAACTTTACTCAGTGATCTATAAAAGGTTTTATAAGGAGAGATGAACCATGAGAACATTGTATTTGCCAATCGCAGTATGTGCTGGTCTACTGAGCGGTATCTTTTTTACGTCTATAGTATGTGCAGAACTCATCGCGGTAGACTGGAAAACAGCTGGGGATGAACTACTAATTAAAGATACTGAAACAGGATATAAGTGGCTTAAAATCACGGAGACAAACCGTAGTTTTCGTGAGACACAAGGTAGTTTAGGAACGTGCACGAAATAACTTGAACAGTTCACATATTGTCTATTGTGGCACAGCGACATAATTCCATTGCGCTAGCTCATCATCAAACACAATTCGCATTGATTCTTTAAATCCTTTTGCTACTTTTCTGCCTGTTTGATAAATCCTGTTAAAAATAGTGCTAAACACTCTCAAACCTATTTTCGTCGTTGTTTTTTCGATTAATTCTTTAGCGAGTTCATGGGTTGTTAGAATCATTCCTTGCAACGAGCGTGTAATGTGTGGAAACAATCGATGCTCAATCGGATTCCATTTCGACGTATGCGGAGGATAGTGGGCAATGCGTATTTCAATACCAATCTTATCCACTAATGCTTGCAAATCCTGCTTAAAAATATAATGTCTGGACGAATTGCTACCGCCGCCATCCATGAGCATTAAAATAGAATCGGCATCCGGGTAATGCAATTGTCCATAATGCTCCCACCAGTATTCAATGGAATCACACGCAAACTCACTGGTGTCACGACTTGTGCCAATGTTGACATAGCCCTCATTGCGGGTCACGTCATAGAGAGCATGTGGAATGGCAACGCCTTCGGCTAACGAAGGAAAGTCATGATCAAAAACCTCAACGGTTTCAGTGGTATAGATCCTCCCTT
>JAZGGE010000081.1:0-10614 GCA_036480195.1 Methylococcales bacterium | reverse complement strand
GCCATTGGTGGCTTATCAGTTGGGGAAACCAAAAGCGAAATGATTCATGTATTGGATATTCTAGAGCCCCATTTACCTGTCGATAAGCCCAGGTATCTGATGGGAGTGGGAACACCAGAGGATATTGTTGAAAGTGTTCGGATGGGTATTGACATGTTCGATTGCGTTCTACCGACCCGAAATGCCCGTAATGGACATCTCTTTACTTCCACTGGGGTGGTAAGAATTCGTAATAGCAAGTATCAGAAAGATCTTCGACCGCTCGATGAAAATTGTGAATGTTATACCTGTCGTCACTACAGCAGAGCTTATCTTCGTCATTTGGATAAGTGTCGGGAAATGCTTGGCGCCCGATTAAATACCATACACAACCTGTTTTACTATCAAACCCTTATGAAACAATTGCGCAGTGCTATTGAAGCCAATGGACTTGATGATTTTACTGATTATTTTTATAAACGACGAGGAAAATATTCATAAGATATGGCATAATTGACCGCTTTATATACTTTTCGTGTTCAAGAATCCCTGTTTTGAGTGGGTAGATTTTCGTGAAGGGCTAGGCGTAGAACTGCAGGAAGAGTCATCTCATTCAAGGTTCTACAATGACGCTCTTCGCAAAAAGATGCGTGTTGAAAATGGGTATTTTTGGGCGCGAGAGGTATATTAATCCTGAGCCCATAGCTTCAGGTTTATCTTTTATTTTCCGTCCTTTTCCATCAAAGTAGGGTCAATTATGGATTTCTTTATCTCAAATGCATTTGCTCAAGCAGCGACAGGGGAGCAGCCGGGTCTAGTCGGCCTAATCTTTCCTATAGGCATATTGGCAATTTTTTTCCTTCTCTTCATCCGGCCTCAGCAGAAACGGCAGAAAGAACACAAGAAGATGGTTGCAGCCCTGTCCAGTGGGACAGAAGTGGTGACCAACGGAGGGTTGCTCGGCAAGGTGATCGATCTTGATGATAATTTCATCCAGATCGAAGTCGCTGACAATATTATTCTGCAAGTCCAGCGTCATGCGATAGCCAATCTCATGCCAAAGGGTACCTACAAGGTGCAGCAGAAAAAGGAAAAACAAAAACAATTATCTTAAATTAAGGGTTCAGGAACAAAAATATCATGCAGAACCGTTTCCCATTCTGGAAAAATTTCCTCATCTTGTTTGTCTTTCTCATCGGGCTGATCTATGCATTGCCTAATATCTTTGGTGAAGACCCCTCAGTGCAAATATCACCCCTTCGCGGAGCAAGTCTTGACGAATCAACACAAACTCGGATAGATACTTTATTGGAGAAGGAAGGGGTTGCGTCTATCGGTTCCGAGCTTAACGAGAGTCAGTTACTGGTTCGTTTCAACGATACCAATGCTCAGTTGAAAGCAGCAGATCTGCTTAGATCGGATCTGGGATCCAACTATACGGTTGCTCTAAATCTTGCCCCGGCAACTCCCGGTTGGCTAAGAGCCATTAATGGGAAACCCATGTATCTTGGTCTTGATTTGCGTGGTGGAGTTCATTTCTTGCTCAAAGTCGATATGGAAGCCGCTGTCGCTCAGGCAGAGGAACGCTATACCAACGATATTAGAACGACGTTGCGTAAAGAGAAAGTTCGCTATCTTGCGGTGAGCCGAAAGAATCATGTGATCGAAGTTGAATTTAAGGATGCTCAGATTCGTGAGGAAGCCGAGACGGTTCTAAATCGGGAAGTAAGAGATTTGGTGTTTAAGGATGGGAAAGATGGATTGCATCTAACGGGATCTCTGCCAGAGAGCCAAGTGCTGGAAATTCGTAAACTGGCCTTGGCGCAGAACATTACCACGCTTAGAAATCGAGTGAATGAGTTGGGCGTAGCGGAACCCGTTATTCAGCAAAACGGCCAAGACCGAATTGTGGTTCAATTACCGGGTGTTCAGGATACGGCTCTTGCCAAAGAAATTCTAGGTGCAACCGCAACACTTGAGTTTAGATTGGTTGATATCGATCATGATGTGCAGGATGCAGTGAAGCGCGGGCATGCCCCAGTGGGTTCGCGCCTATATTTCGAACGTGATGGCCAGCCTGTTTTGTTGAGGCGAGGTATTATCGTCACTGGCGATCAGATTGTCAGAGCCAAGTCCGGTCTTGACCAGCACGGCAGCGCATCCGTAGATATAGCATTGGATGGCGCAGGAGCAAAGAAGATGATGGACACGACCAAGAAGAATGTGGGGAAACCCATGGCCGTCGTATTCATTGAAAACAAAACGACCACATCTTTGGTAAATGGAAAGAAAGTTCGCAAAAAAGAAAAGATAGAAGAAGTCATTAATGTTGCAACCATTCGTGGTGTTTTCAGCAGTCAGTTCCAGATAACCGGATTGGATAGTACCAAAGAAGCCTACAATCTGGCTTTGCTGCTCAGAGCTGGAGCCTTGGCAGCCCCTATAGACATTGTTGAAGAACGAACAGTTGGTCCAAGCCTGGGTAAGGAAAATATTAAGCAGGGTTTTTACTCCGTCATGATTGGTCTGGCCCTGGTAGTATTATTTATGGCGTTCTATTATAAGGTGTTCGGTATCATCGCTGATGTTGCCTTGATAATGAACCTGGTCTTGATTGTTGCCTTTTTATCCATGCTTCAAGCGACCTTAACGCTGCCGGGTATCGCCGGGATAGTATTGACCGTCGGAATGGCAGTCGATGCGAACGTATTGATATTTGAGCGTATTCGGGAAGAGTTACGGAATGGTAATTCACCCCAGACCAGTATCTACGTCGGTTACGAAAAAGCTTTTTCAACAATTTTTGACGCAAACATCACTACCTTGATCGCGGCCATCGTTCTTTTTTACTTTGGCACCGGGCCTATTAAAGGATTTGCTGTCACCCTTTCCATTGGGATCTTAACTTCTATGTTTACCGCAATACTGGGAACTCGGATGCTAGTGAACAAGATTTATGGCGACAAGCGCCTCGAAAAAGTGGTTATTTAGACGCTGTTTTAACAAATTAGGTGGATTATTAAGTGGAACATAAAGCATTCAATATCGATTTTTTAGGCAAACGAAAACTTGCCTTAATCCTGTCTTCAGTTTTACTGTTGATCTCAATCATTTCGTTGTTTGGGAAAGGCATGGAACTGGGTATTGATTTTACCGGAGGTACGCTGGTAGAAGTGGGCTATCAACAACCGGTTGATTTGCCACAAATCAGAAAGGTGTTGGATAGTAGTGGGTTCAAGGCTGCAAGTGTCCAACATTTCGGAACATCAAAAGATTTACTCATTCGGTTGGCTCCTCAGGAGGGGATGAACAATGCCGAGATAAGCAATCGACTTATGGATTCCTTGAAGACAGAAGGTTTGGCTCGGCCTGAATTGCGCAGAGTTGAATTTGTCGGTCCCCAGGTGGGAGAAGAGTTGACCGAAAAAGGTGGGTTGGCGTTGCTTTATGCCATTTTCGGGATTTTGATCTATGTTGCATGGCGGTTTGAATATCGTTTCGCGCTGGCTTCGGTTGCAGCGCTCATTCATGATGTTATTTTGACGTTGGGGTTTTTTTCTATTTTTGGATTAGAGTTTGGCCTCACTGTATTGGCTGCTGTTCTTGCGGTTATCGGATATTCTCTTAACGATACCATCGTTGTCTTCGATCGCATCCGCGAAAATTTCCGGAAAATGCGTAAAGGTACATCCGAAGAAGTGATGAATAAATCGCTTAATCAAACACTCAGTCGTACATTGATGACATCTGTTACCACCTTGCTGGTACTGATTGCGTTGGGTCTTTTCGGTGGTGAAATAATACATAGTTTTTCGATTGCTTTAATCATTGGTGTGTTGGTGGGAACATATTCCTCCATATTTATCGCAAGTCCGGTTGTCCTGGGGCTTGGAGTGAGTAAAGAGGATTTAATGGCACCTGAAAAGGAAGGTTTGGAGGTCGATAATCGGCCTTAATTATGCGTCTAGGTCAGATGTACACGCATTTAGCCAAAGGCCAATGAAAGCTTTCAGTTACTTGGCGCTTGTTACGGTCTCATCAATTAGCCTTTTGTTCTTTGATGATAATCCCCGATCGGTTTCTATCCGGGAATGGGTGTTATTCGCAGTTCTCGTCTTTTCGGCTATTTCGTTAGTTCGAATTCTCAAATCTAATGATTCCGATAACCGTTTCTGAACTCAATATTTATCCGGTGAAGTCCTTGGCCGGTATACGGTTAACAGAAAGTATACTAGATTCAAAAGGGTTACAATATGATCGCCATTGGATGGTTGTAGATACCAATGGACGGTTTATGACACAACGCCAATACCCCAAAATGGCAACGATACAGCCGCATTTAGCTCAGGGTGTGCTGGTATTAACCGCATCGGCGGCGAAGGATCTCGCAGTTCCCGATCCCTTGTTAGAAAAACAGGCTTTAAAGGTTCGAGTTTGGGATGCGACGATTGAGGCAACAAGGGTCAGTATCGAAACAGACGAGTGGTTGAGCCGGGTTTTAGGAGTTGATTGTGTTCTTGTATACTTTCCAGAGAATACAGTTCGCCAGGTGGATCCGGATTACGCTAACGTTGGTGACCAAACCGCTTTTTCAGATGGTTTTCCTCTCCTGCTCATATCAGAAGGTTCACTAACTGATTTAAATCAACGGCTTGATCAGCCTGTACCCATGGCACGTTTTCGACCAAACATTGTTGTCTCAGGATGTGAACCTTTTGCCGAAGATGATTGGAGGCACATTCGCATTGGAAATATCCGTATGCGAGTCGTAAAGCCGTGTTCGCGATGCATCATAACGACAATTGATCCGGAGACGGGTACGAAATCCAGTCAGGAACCACTCAAAACATTATTTAATTTCCGCAAGCAGGGCAATCAGGCGATGTTTGGGCAGAATGTGATTCACGATAATGAGGGGTGTTTAAAGGTAGGTGACGCAGTGGATGTGTTGAGGTGACTGTCTAAGACTTAATGGAGTTAGGCGGATGGATCTTGATGGAAAACCACTTGAAGGACTAATCCACCGACGAGCGGCAGAACTACTATGGGAACCTTAAGGAAGAGAAACAGGTGATCCAGAGACTAACGCAATGTTTTTGCTGGTGGCAAAAGAATCCCGATCATATTAGACAATCCGAATTAGTCCAGCCAAATAACAGGATTTTTCGTATGAGGTTCAGCCTCGGGTTAGGATTACTGCTGTGGATTCGTATTGCCGTCGCAGCAACGCCCTTGCTGGAGGTTACTGTTGAAGGAATAGAAGACCCGTTGCTGAAAAACGTACTGGCCTTCATGACGATTTATCAACATCGGGATGATGCCAAAATCAACGTCCAGTGGCTAACAAAAGCCAACCAAAAGGCAGATTCCGAAATCAAACTGGCATTGCAGCCATTTGGCTACTATCGGCCAATCATAAAGTACTCTCTGCGCCAAGAAAATGGTCTCTGGGTCGCACACTATCGAATAGACCCAGGGGTTGCCATCAGGATTTCCAAATCCAACATTACATTGACCGGTTCTGGGCGAAATCAAAAAGTACTACAAGCCGCAGTACAGGCGATCCCCCTGAAGTCCGGCGACGTTCTGGATCAGACAGTCTATCGGAAAAGTAAAAAGGGGCTAATGACCCTTACATCCGAACAGGGGTACTTTGACGCGAAATTCACAATCCACAAAATAATGGTTGACCTCGATCGGTATATGGCGACCGTTTCATTGCAAATGGATACTGGCAGTCGATTCCATTTCGGAGAAATAAAATTTTCAGATACGGCGTTGGATAAAACATATTTGCGGAAATATTTGACAATCAAATCCGGTGATTTCTATTCTACCGAAAATCTGCACAGCCTTCGGCGCGCCCTGATGGAAACCGGCTATTTTAAACACGTGACGGTGAATCCCCAGTTTGAAAAGAAACAGAATGGAGCAGTCCCGGTGCGCGTCGAACTAGCTATGCGTTCGGCATACCAGCTTAAACTAGGTGCAGGATATGCCACCGATTCCGGTGTGAGGGGAAGAATCCAGTTACTCAATCGATACGTAAACCAATGGGGTCACAAATTTGATGTGAACGCCCGTGTTTCACAACTCAGGCAAACCCTTGATGCGAAATACACAATCCCGCTGGATGAACCGAGGATACGTAACTTTAATCTGACTTCCAGCCTAAGTCAGCAAGACATACCGGTCGGGTTAACCCGTACAGCGCGTTTCGGTGGAAACCGTACGGGCATCAGGTGGGGATTACGGGAGGTTCTGGCCCTCGATTTTCAGTACGAAAACTTTTTTGTGGAGCAGGATATTCGAGATAGCTACTTAACAATTCCCAGTATTAGCTGGTCATCTGTGCAGGTTGAACTTGCCAAACGTGCCGATTCTGCCCACCTGTTTCATCGCGGTTTTCGGTTTAACATTAATCTCAGGGGGGCGGTCGAATATCTACTCTCTGATTCATCCTTTGTCCAACTCCGTGTGGGAGGTGCTTGGGCCCAGGAAATATGGGAAAGTGCTCGATTAATCACCCGTGCTGAAGTGGGTTGGACAGCCGCGAGTGATTTCGACAATCTACCGACAACGTTACGCTATTTTGCTGGTGGAGACCAAAGCGTGCGGGGTTACGACTATCATTCTCTTGGTCCAAAAGACCGGGAAGGTCACCTCTTGGGGGGGCGGCATCTTGGGGTCGCCAGCATGGAATATGAGCAAATGGTGTACGGGCCATGGGGCTTTGCAGTTTTTTATGATATGGGGAATGCCTTTAACGACTTCAATCTCTCGGAATTCAAGCATGGTACGGGGCTGGGTTTACGCTGGAAGTCCCCTGTCGGGCTAGTCAAAGCGGATGTGGCTATGGCGCTGTCGGACAGCCACCACCAGATCCGTTTTCATATTGTTATGGGAACCGGCCTATGAAGCGTATATTGACCCTTGGTTTTGTTTTTTGCTTTGTTTGCATGGCGGTTATTTGGATGGCCTGGACTTCGGAAAAAACTGTTCCACTCGGGTTCCGATCTGCGGTCCGATGGTTGCCAGGCGATCTGAAAGTGGCGTCTATCAGGGGGAGTTTCAGTAAAACTATTCTATTTGAAGATCTGAGTTATTATGATGGAAAAACCAGGATCGGGATAAAATCCGGCGTGTTAGATATCGGATATTTCGATTGGATAGCTGCGCAATGGACCCTGAATCAGCTCCATTTAGAAGGTTTGTCTGTTACGCTTCCCGATAGTGCAGAAAAGGAGCAGCAACCCTTTTCAGACTTTGCGTTTCCCGTCAGTATTTTGGTCAGGGATTTTTTATTGGAAGTATTTTCCTATACAAACACCAATGGTAAGGAAATATTTCGTCTCGACCGGTTGCAATTCAGTGCGTTGGCCCAGGAAAAAACCATTCACGTTCTTTCTTTTGATGGGAAATATCCTGGTGTTTCCGTCCACGCTGTTGGAAAACTCTCTACAGTTGGAAATTATCCTTTTGAGTTGGATCTAGAATGGATTGCAAAGGGTGGTGATGCTGCTCCAATCCGGGGTGGCGGAGTCGTTTCCGGTACCTTGGAACACATTTTCGTTACCCAGAAATTAGAGCCGCCCCTAAAAATGAATGTTCGAGCCGAGGTTTTCTCGCCAATGTCAGACCTTTCTTGGCAGGCGAAGCTATCTCTGGATCAGCTGGATATTCAGCATCTGAATCTGACCAGCGATAGCCTTTTTGTCTATGGTGATATTCTGGGGCAGGGCGATACAAAAAGCGCTGACCTGAAAGGTAAATATCGATTTAAGTCGAAAGTGTTTGGGAAGTATCAAGGTACGGTGGACATGAGCTGGAAAGATGACAGCATTCTATTTCGTACTTTGGGTGTTCAGTCTGAAACCAGTCGAAACAAGGTGCAACTCAAAGGAATGTTAGCCAAAATGAATGCCGGTGGGAAATATTCGTTCCAAGGCGATTGGAAAAATCTGGAGTGGCCTCTAAATGGAGCAGCCGAATGGTATAGCCGAAAGGGCCAGTTTAAGGCAGACGGAACATTCACCGGGGTGGAGTTTAGCATCAATGGGGATGTATTGGAGAAACCAGTTGCAATAAAAGGGAGTGTGAATAAAAAAGGTGATTCGATTGACATTCCTGCTGTCGTTTTAAAGAGTGAATCGACCGCAATGCAGTTGTCAGGATCAGTTGGGAAAAAAATTGATTTGAAATGGGACGTAACGAGTGATGAATTAGCCGAGTGGATTCCGAGCGCAAAGGGCAAAGGGCAAAGTCAAGGCAGCATAACTGGCCGGAAAGACAGGCCGGTGATCAGTACCGTTTCGCAAGGCCAAAAAATCGTATACCAAGATTGGCAAGTCGAAAAACTTTCCTTGCAAGGCGAAGTTGCCACTGTCTCAAACGGTAGGATGGACGTGGATTTTATCGCCAGGGGAGTGGTAGTAAATGGGGAGAAGCTGAATGTTACCGCAAAAAGCCGTGGAACAGTCGCCGCCCACAGGATAAATGCAAATATTACTGCAAATCGCCGTAACTTTGTTTTTGCGGCCCAAGGTGGGGTTCAAAAAGACACCTGGACTGGCATTTTGCAAGACGCGTCGTACAGTGATGCCAAAATTGGCGATTGGCGCTTAAGAAGGCAGCCCGGCGGAATCGTTATGGGGAAAAACCAAGTTTCCGTTGAAAAATTGTGCTGGACTCAAAAAACCGCAGCACTTTGCGGCGATGGTTCATGGCAGGCTGGGATTGGTTGGGACAGTATGTTAAGCCTGGTGGAGATGCCTCTATCAATTATTTCGTCTGTTACGGATGAGAAATTCACTGTCACTGGTCTACTCGATGGCGCTGCTAGATTGAGAGGTACCCACGAGAAAATAACCTGGGGTGATATAGAGTTCGCTTTAACGTCTGGTGTTGTCAAATTAGCAGGCGAAGACCCCGTTCCTGTTGCGTTCGGCCCTGTTGTCCTGAAGGCCTCTATTTCTAAAACCCACTCTGACCTCACTATTAGTTTGTCAGATAAGACCCAGAAATATACACCTGTACGGGGAAATATATCGATACCGGACACACTGCAGTTTGCTGCCTTGAAACAATTGCCGGTACAAGGGAAAATTGATCTTGAACTGTTAGATTTTAGTCTGCTTTCTCTATTGGCTCCCGAAATAATCGAACCCATTGGTCAGATGCGTGGTGCTGTGACGATTGGTGGACGTATCGGCAACCCGATAATTGAGGGTGGTGCTACTGTGTCATCGGCCTCCTTTGGTTTGCCAGATTTAGGAATCACCCTCAGCGAAGTGGAGCTCAATCTCAAATTTCAAGATGACAATACATTGATAGTCAATGCAGAGAGTATTTCCGGTGGAGGCCCATTAAGCCTCAACGGACAGGTGTCTTATGATAAATTAAAGAGTTGGCAGGCAGATTTTCATTTGTCTGGAGACGAGTTTGTGCCCATCGATTTGCCGGAAGCGTATTTGAAAGTATCTCCAGAGCTGGATTTGACAGTAAATCGTAGCACAGTGGATTTAACTGGCCGTGTGTTTATTCCCGAAGCACGTTTGGAAAGTGACGACAAGACTCAGGTCATCCAGTCATCGAAGGATGTTGTTATTGTACCGGAACAACCCACAACCCAGGATAACTCACATTGGAAAATCAACAGTCGTATCAATCTGACTCTGGGTGATGCAATCAATGTTTCTGGATTTGGTTTCATTGGTCGGATTGCTGGGGCTCTTGATATAGAAGATCGACCTGAAGGGATTACATTGGCAACCGGCGAGTTGAGAATCAAACAGGGGGAATATTCTATCTATGGCCAGACTCTGGCCATAGAAGAAGGCCGACTCAATTACTCGAAAAGTCCGGTTAACAATCCGGCGATAGCGATTCGGGCGATTCGAAAATCTGACAGTATGCCAAAAGGCACCAAGGTCGGGGTGGATCTGACTGGGACTTTGGATAAACCCAAAGCGGTATTGTTTTCCAACCAACCAATGACAGAAAGCGACATGTTCGCCTATCTTGTTACCGGTTCACCCCTCAACGAGGCAGATTCAGAGCAGGGTGACCTGTTGAACGAGGCTGCGACGTCTCTTGGGCTTGCAGGCGGAAACCAATTGTTGGGGTTGTTCAGTGACAATGTCGGTTTTTTCGATGAATTAAAATTAAAATCCACCAGTGAAATTGACCAGACAGTCCTTTTTCTGGGCAAATATCTTACTCCTGAACTGTACGTGGAGTACGGTGTCGGTTTATTGGATACAGGTAACCTCATCCGTTTGAACTATAGAATTCACAAAAATTGGGAGCTCGAATCTGAATCTGGAAAAGAAACCAGTGCGGATATTCTTTTTACAGTGGATTTTTAGAGTGAGTCATTGGGAAGGAGGAATGCATCTTACAATTTACATGAAATTTTAGGCATTGTTAATATATTATAGTTTTATTAAACTATTCAGTTTCAACTTGAGTACACAGCATGATAATCTGCCCAAAATGTCATACAGACGGCTGCACTAAAGACGGAATTGTAAACAACAGACAGCGATATAAATGTAAATCATGCGGGTATCGGCACACGGTCAAGTATCGTGGACTGAGTCCTAATATTAAACGACAAGCCCTGGAGCTTTATCT
>JAZGGE010000080.1:0-16819 GCA_036480195.1 Methylococcales bacterium | reverse complement strand
GTTCAATACTATTTATCTCAAACATAAAATGTCAGGATGATTTATATCTGAAAAAAGAGCTTTTGTCCAGTATTAATTGTATTCTATTGTTTTATATTTCCTTTTTATCGTGAACCGTTTAGCCGTGGTGTTGCAGTAATGTTTCATAATCGCGCTTGAAAGTTCTGTTGAAGGGTGTTTTCATGGCCGTGTAACCTCATATTCATCGTTGGATAGCCCCCCGGATCGAGGGGATGAGGTTACATTTTAATTGGAATCCGAGGGTCGAGGTCTTTTTCTCCGCGATAGCGGCTTCGTCCAGCCAACAAATCAACCAGACGAGCTGGTTATTTTGGCGTTAGGCAATTCAACCAGTTTACAGTATTATTAATTTAACTAAATCGTGGTAGTAGAAAGATGAATGAAACAATTGATGCAACTTTTGACGGGAAGGTATTTCGACCTGAAAAGCCGGTTGGCTTGATGCCAAACACGCGTGTAAAAATAATAGTTGAAACAGAACCGTTAACTAAAGATAGGAAATTGTCCTTCCTACAAACAGCGAAAGCGCTAAAATTAGATGGTCCATCCGATTGGTCGGAGAATATTGACGAATACCTCTATGGTAAAGAAATAAAAGATGAACAGTGAGGTATTTCTTGATACCGCCTATGCAATAGCGTTGTCTTCGGAGAAAGACGAATATCACGAACGAGCCATTGACTTGGCAGGAAAACTTGAACAAGCGAGTACTCGCCTAATAACAACACGAGCTGTTCAATTGGAGATTGGAAATGCATTATCTAAACAGCGGTATCGTCATGCTGCTGTTCAATTGCTGGATTCTCTTGAAGCCGATCCTACAGTAGAAATCATTACCTTGTCCGAAACACTTTATGCACAGGCGTTTCAGCTATATCGAGAAAGACGCGATAAAGAATGGGGGCTGGTCGATTGTACGTCCTTCGTTGTAATGAAAGAAAGAAATATAACTGAAGCATTAACAACGGATGAGCATTATCAGCAAGCTGGATTTCGAGTATTACTAAGAGAAACAAAGGTGTAGACATTGCATAATCGGGTAAGGGCCGGTTTCTCTCCGACCCTCCCCAGTCGAGTCGCCCGAGGGAACCTCCCCCTCAGGCTCTCACAGGTCCGTACTTGAGATTCTCACCTCATACGGCTCTTCATGTCCCTTGAAAATTACCAAGTTTGCGTAAAGCGTTAGTTCCTCCTCTTTCAAGTTGACCAACGATCTAGTTTGAACATGTCAGCCCCTTCACTCCATTTCCATTACAGAAACTTCATCACTACTACGAGCTGATCCGCCCCTGTGCTCCGCATTGGTACTCTCATCCTTGTGGGGCCTCCACTTGGATTTCTCCCTTAACATCAGAACGACAGGTTCCCACGTTCCATAAGAAAGCCTAAGATTAGTTCATGCCGCCTTTATGCCGGACACCGTCCAAGCAATAACCAGATTATTCTTGAACTCATCATGGAGCAGTGCTGCAACCCCATTTTTGATGTCACCGTACATGCTTTCGACACGTCATCAGCGGTTCGCTTACGCTCATCTCCAAATCTCTCACCTGACAAGATCTTTGTCCTGCCTTTTCCCCGTGACGCTCACCACCCTGACTCTTAATCAACGCAGCTCACGGTGGTTTGGTAACTACTTCTGGAAATCGTCACCGGAGGGCCTACCTCCATCTTTCTTACAGTTACGAGCAAAACCTTCTTGCTCTCGTGGCACACCAGCACCCCGCATGCGGGTCCGCACGGGGCGCTTCCTTCGCGTAATAAAATCAACTGCGCCCTCGCAATCAATCCCAAAGCTGGCTACGACATCTTACCGCCTCTCAGGTCTCGCATGAGAAAGGCAAGCTCGGCTCTTCTTTGACAAAGGTTCAGGCCTTCACCCTGTCCCAACCATTACGTCAGGTCTTTGGCTACTATGCCGTCTGCTGACATAGGGGGGTTAAGTACCTGAGCATAAAGCTACAATTTTGGTGGCGTGGCTGGAGTCTCTTTTTTCTCGGAGAGTGTTCGGGTTTTGCTACCTCTATAAGAAGCAACTGCTACCTTGACGTTGTTTGCCACAAACGGAACGTAGGTCGTACACAGCCGTTCGTCTTCCTCAATACCTCCCCGAATCACAATCGCATCCTGGGTTTCCCAAAGTACCGCTATTTGCCGTCTTTGTAGAAGACTGTTCTTATCGACGATCATAATGGTGTTTTGTCCCTGAACTGCGGTACGGGGCAGAACAAACACATTGTGAAAGACTTTGCCTTGAATCTTCGCTGTCACAAATCGGCCAATTTCCAGGGGTGGCCGCTCAGGTTTTTGGCGACCATAAGGGTTATCGACCTGAACCACAACAAAAATCTGCCGAGTTGATCGATCAATGCTGCCTTCCGTTCTGATTACCTTTCCCGTCCAGGTATGTTTGTTTCCGCTGATACTAGCGGTAATTATCGCTTTCGGAGCGGATTGCGTTGTTTGACCTGATTCACCTCGGTAAGGCTGTGGCAGCGCGAGCATTCCCCGCTGCTTTTCTGTCAGAGGTAAACGGATTTCTGCATAGTCAACGGCATAGATTTTGGCCACTTCATTTCCTGGCGACACATACTGGCCAATGTCAGCAAATTGCTCCAATATACGACCGACATATGGTGCGACGATTTGGGTTCGCTTGAGATCTAGCTGTGCCCTTTGCAATTGTGCCTCTGCTGATTCCACCGAGGCACGTGCTCGGGCCAGTTGTGGTATTCGTAGCACTAGATCATTGGCAACCCCGGTACGCCCCAGGCGTTTCCAGTTATCAATCGCTTGCTCTGCGCGGGCTTGTTCCTCCTGTAGATTAAAACGAGCTTCCGCCATGGCTGCTTGGGAAGATTTCATCGCCAGTTGGTAATCGGTTGGATCGATCGTTACCAATACGTCCCCCGCTTCAAAGAATCCACCGGGCCGGAACGTCGATGATACTTTTACGATTTCCCCAGAAACCCGGGGTATGAGTGTGCTCGTTGTTCGTGCTTCAACTGACCCTTGAGCACGGATGGTGACAGAGAAATCTTGTGGTTTCACCGCTATTGCTTCCACTGTTAGCGTTTTAGGCCGTACCGGGCGGTGTTTCGCTTCGGGTTTATTGCTATAGATCGCAAATGCGATAAGCGTCCCCGCCAAAAGAACCAACAGCGGCATTAATCGTCTGATAATAGTCATTGGATCGGTCCACCCAAAGCCAGGTATAGATTGACACGGTTTTGTAGCTGCTGGTTACGGATATCCAACAATCCATTTTCGGCGTCGAACGCACGTCGCTGTGCTTCAAGCAATGTTGCAATATCAGTAAGACCGGCGACATAATCATCTTCCGCCAGACGTTCCGCTTCTCTTGATTCCCGCGATGCTTCCATCAACGTTTTCTCCTGTATAGTAAACCATTGTTCGGCAGCCAGTGTCGTTTCTACTTCCCGAAAAGCCTGCAACAATACCTCAGTGTATTTGGCTGCCGCCAACTTTCTGCTGGATTCGGCTTGGTTACGAGCAGCAAATAAACTGCCTCCATGAAAAAGCGGTTGGGTTAAACTGGAGGCAATATTCCAGATCAGAGCCTCGGGATTAAACAAATCCCCTAACTTGCGGGTAGAGGTTCCACCGTTGGCGGTGATTGAAATAGAGGGTAAAAGGTTTTTACCCGCCTCAAGAAACCGTTGATCAGAGGCGTAAAAACGTTGGCTGGCAGCAAGAATATCCGGTCGCCGTTCCAGCAGTTCTGCGGGAATACTGGTCGGGATAGGTTCGGTGATAACGGGAAGGTGCGACGGCAATTTTACCGCTCCGGCCGGATAACGGCCCAGGAAAAACTCCAATGAGCGAATGGCCTGGTCTTGAGCCCGGCGAAAGACTTGCTCGCGGCTGATAGCGCCTAGTAGACTGGTTCTCGCGAGGCGGACATCCAGCGCCCGATAAAGCCCACGGTCATACCCCTGTTCAATAATCTCCAGGGCATTTTTGAAACTTTGTATGGTTTTACTCGCCAACTCGATTTGCTGTTTCGCGGTTGTGGCGTCAAACCAGGTTTTTACGAGATTGGCAGCAAGCGATAGTTGGGCCGCTTTCAAATCCGCTTCAGCGGCTGCCTGATCCAACTCTGTGGCTTCCTGTTGGTTTCCCAACCGGTTCCACAAATCAATTTCCCAGAGGAAATCCAGTGAAAACCCATAATTTGTTGTCCTTGGGGAGGAGAGCCTGAAACCGGTTGTCGTACTTCGTTTGGAACGGCTCCCACGAATACCGGCATCCAACTGTGGCCAGCGTGTGGCACCGGCAATCCATGTTTGTTGTTGGGCGATTTCCACGCTGGCGGCTAAACCCAGGAGGTTAGGGTTGTTTGCAAATGCCTCTTGAACGAATTCAGTGAGCTGCGGTTGATTAAAGTCATCCAGCCAGGGGCGGACAGGTGAAGCGGCTGAGTCAATGTGGGTTGACCATCGTTTTGGAATAGCGAATTTTTGCGATGCAGCCTTTGTGCCAACAAAAAAGCTGCACCCCGGTAGTAACAGTGAACTTATCACTACCCAAAGCACCAATCCAAAAGAGCGGGTAGTCTGAGTAGTATTTTTATAATCCACTTGCCACCACTTTGTTGCCATGTCGCAATTTTTTGAATACGGTGGACATATCTTCAAGAACCACATAATTTATAGGTACCAGCAGAAGGGTAATAAAGGTAGCAAACAGAATCCCGAACCCTAAGGATACCGCCATGGGAATAAGAAATTGTGCCTGCACATTTTTCTCAAACATGACTGGCAAAAGCCCTGCGAATGTTGTCAATGATGTTAATAGGATAGGTCGGAATCGAGCTGAACCGGCAGTATATACAGCAGTGATAACGTCTTTTCCTTCTCTTATGTGGCGGTTTATAAAATCCACTAAAACCAGACTGTCATTCACCACTACTCCAGTCAGGGCGACCATTCCCATGAGACTATTGATAGTCAGATTCATCCCCATGAGTAAATGCCCCAGTACCGCCCCCATAATCCCGAAGGGGATTGCCGACATCACTATGAAGGGTTGCAGATACGAGCGAAATGGAATTGCCAGCATGGCGTAGATGGACACCAGCATCAACAAGGCGCCGGAAACTAGGCTCGTGAACGATTCTTGTTGTTCTTTTGCTTCACCCGTGAGGGCGTATTGTACGCCGGGATGCTGAGCCAATGTTTCCCGCAGAAAATTCTTCAGGTCACGTTTCAATACTTCGAGTTGAACCGTCTTCTTGTTAACATCCGCACTGACGTTTAACGTACGGAAGCGATCGGTACGGTGAATCGCAGCGGAACTGCGTCCTATCTCCACCTGGGCGACATCCCTGAACGGTACTTCGTCACCAGAGGGTGTACGGATACGCATATTTTTCAAATTTTCAAGGGAACGCCGCTCATTGGCAGGATAACGAACTACAATGCGGACGTCGTCGCGTCCTCGTTGGATTCGTTGGGCTTCTCGCCCTAGAAACGCTTGTCGAACTTGACGGGCAAGATCCGCTAATGTCACTCCAAGTAATTCCGCTTCAGGTTTTATGGTCAGTTTGAGTTCTTCTTTACCGGCTTCGTAATTATCAGAGATATCAAATACACCGGGATAACCTGCCAAGTAACTTTTTATTGCTTCGGATAATTTCTCCAGTTCCTCAAAGTTCTGGCCTTTCAATTCAATATCGAGCGGTAATCCACCATGCCGGATATGCCCCACAAAACTCATTTGTTCTGCGCCGGGTATTGCACCAATCATTTTGCGCCATTCACGGGCAAGATCGGTGCTACTGACCTTTAATGTCCGGGTTTCTGGCGGTACAATTTCAAACATCACTAAACCCAAGTGGGATTGGGGCGTCCGGCTACCCCTCGTGCTACCCACAGTGCTATAGATAGCGCTGATCACGCTGTCACCTGAAACCGGATCAATGTATTTATCCTGTAGTTTTTCCGCCGCAGTAGTCATATGGTGAATATGCTTCTCGGTAATATCAAACGGTGTACCTACCGGCATGGTTAACGCTGCTCGTGCCGTATCACTTTGCGTTCTCGGAAAAAACGTAAAGCCAATCCAACCGCTCATAATCAGGCTCACCAAAACGATGGCAATACCGATAAAAATTGAGAGCGACAGGTAACGCCGCCGCAATACTGTCCTTAGAAAGGGGGTATAGTGAGTTCGAATGCCATGTTCCAGACCATTGGAAACGGATCGCTGAAAACGCGTCCATAAGCCTGGTTTTTCAGATATGTCGTAACGCATATATTTTAAATGCGCCGGCAAAATGAACTTCGATTCAATGAGCGAGAAAACCATAACCGGGATTACGATCATTGGAACCACGTTGAAAATCCGGCTTAGAGGACCACCCGCGGTCATCATTAATCCATAGAAGGCAACAATCGTCGTTAGCATTCCGAAAGTAACGGGCAATGCGACTTCTTGCGTTCCCTTTATCGCTGCGGTAATTGCATCGGGATCGATTTTGCTTTTCAGGCGGGTATACACATTTTCTGCGGTTACAATGGCATCATCAACCACCAGACCCAAAACCATTATAAATGCGAAAACACTGGTGTAATTGATGGTCACGTCCAGGATGGGCATGATCGCGAAACAACCAACAATCGCAACAGGAATTCCCACGCAAACCCATAGTGCAACCGAGATATGCAGAAACAGGGCGAGTACGACGAAAATGAGCAACATGCCCTGAATGGCGCTATCCATCAAGGTTGCAATCCTTAGTTTGATCGTTTTTGAGGTATCTCTCCAATAACTGATTTCTACACCGGGCGGAACTCGCGTCTGGGCATTATTGGCAACATAGTCTTTGATCGCATTGGCGATACCAATAACGCTTTGGTTGCCGACACGATAAACCTCAATCATCACGCAGCGTTTGTGGTTATAGTAGGCGCTGAGAGGTTCTTCCTCAAATCCGTCAACGACAGTGGCGATATCGCCCAGGGTTAAATGAGTGCCATCCTCCCTGGGTCGAACAACGATACGTTCAAAATCAGCCCTGACATATGCCTGTCCTTTTGTTCTTAACAGTATCTCGCCGCCTGCGGTTTTTACCAGACCGGCAGGCAGATCCAGGGAGGATTGATTGATCGAATCTGCGATAGTATCCAGGGTTAATCCGAAGCGTCGCAGGGTTTCCTCTGATACTTCAATCGCCACTTCGTAGGGTCGGATTGAGGTAAGTTTTGCTAACGATATACCGGGTAAACTGCTAATGTCATCGCGAACCCATTCGCCAATTTTTCGTAGTTCATCCTCGGGTAAATCGGCAGCCACGACGACACTAATTACTTCCCACTGCCGTTGGGCGATGCTGACCAGAGGTCGTTCACTCTGTTCCGGGAAGGTTGTAATCGCGTCAACCCGTGATTTAATATCGTCTGCCAATTCCCGTGGGTTGTAGCCTTCGACCACTTCAACGGTAACCGTTCCGAGGCCTTCGACTGAATCTGAGCGGATTTCCTTGATTCCTTCAATATCCTGGATTGCCTCTTCAACGCGAACGACTACGCTTTCTTCAACTTCGGCAGGTGTTGCTCCCCGAAATTCAACTTGTATAGTGACGCCATCCATCTCAAAGCGGGGATGTCCTTCGATTATCACTTTTCCCAGGGCAGACAGTCCCCATAACAGGATCGTAACCAACAGCAGATTCGCTGCGACGCTATTTCGGGTAAACCAGCTGATTAAGGTATTCATTAATTAGATGATATTTCGAGGCCTGATTTCCGATAACAACATGAGGAAACAAACAGTGGGTTTGAATAGAATCTGAGGTAAACTCATTGTATGGAGTGTTTGATAGATCAACAAGGCAAGAATCAAAAAACAGATAGGGTAGGCACAATTTACACCAGCAAGACCGGTACGTTGGACTTAATTACTTTATTCCGTCAAATCACCTTAACCGATGGATAAAGCTAAGATTTATTGATTCCACTGTGAAACCAATATCTTACACTCTAAACCTGCCCTGGATTCATGGGTTCAGGTGAAAGAGTGGAATGCCAGAAAATTCCCAAGAGAAACCATTATAATAGTGAAAGAGTCATCTGAACATGGGATAGCGGTTTTTTCGCTCGATTTAATTGAGCTTGCTTGAATACACTCTCAGCCGCAGGGTCTCGACGGAAAGAGCATTTCGATAGGAAATTGGGTGAGACTGGTTTGAGTGATAGATGCTAGTCGTCCAAGTTTATGCGAGCATGTTCCTGTTTCAATATCTGCATACAAGAGCGCTTAACTCAACAATGGTAGATCTACCGGGGTCATTCTTCTATTGTCGAGTGACTGAAATAATCAGTGCATTTTTCCGCATTCTCACAATAGTTTTTATTGGCGGCATTTTAAGCGCCTGCCAAACCATACCGGATTTATTTAGATTGGGTGGTCGCGAAATCCAGTCTATCGAAACGAATCAGTTCATATTGAGGCCCGATGAAAGTGTGATTGGCCGACTCGCGGCAGTTGAAATAGAGGCGGGTGAATCTTTGCCCGATATTGCCCGCCATTTTGGATTGGGATATGGCGAGATTACCAGAGCAAATACTGACCTAAGTATTTGGGCGCCTGATGACGGTAGTCGAGTGCTGTTACCTTTGCAATTCATCCTACCCGATGTGCCTAGAGAAGGGATTGTTCTTAATCTCGCAGATATGCGGCTGTTTTACTTTCCGACGGGGGAGCAGAACTCAAAGACGGTAATGAGCTATTCCACTGGTATTGGTCGGGAGGGTTGGTCCACCCCTCTGGGCAAAACCCGAATTATTGGTAAAAGAGAAAAGCCAAAATGGTACGTACCATCATCGATTCGTCGTGAGCATGCTTTGAAGGGTGATCCTCTACCCGCAGTAGTGCTTGCAGGATCTGATAATCCCCTGGGTAAATATGCGATGCGTCTGAGTAAGTCAGACTACTTAATTCACGGTACTAATAAACCCTATGGTGTTGGATTAAGAGTGAGTCATGGCTGTGTACGTCTTTATCCGGAGGCCATCAAGGATCTGTATAAGCAAGTGGCCGTAGGAACTCCTGTCCGGATTGTCGATCAACCCTACCTTGTCGGTTGGCAGAAAGATATGCTTTACCTCGCTGCCCATCAAAGGGAAAGAAAGCCGCGTAGACGCAAGCAACATTTAACAGAACAGGTACTCAAAAAAATAAAGAGATACGCCAGGGAAGCAGATGTGGTAGTAGATTGGGAAAGAGTAACGGACACGCTGGCCATAGCTGCGGGTATCCCGACGCCCATTTTAAAAGAAAGTCAGGGTGGTATCGAGCGTTCTTATAATACTCCCCTGGTTGTTCGGCCACAGACATTATATCGAATACCTGTTGTTCCACCTTTAAAACCCGGTGATTGGTCGATACTTGCGGGAAGTTTCCTGCAGGAATCAAATGCCATCAAATTGGCTGCGATTCTCAATCACCAAGGTCCACAAATCCCCAGTCGCGTTGTTAAGCGTAACAATAACTACCGTGTCGTAGTAGGGCCGTTTAGAAACCGAAATCAGGCGAAAAAAACATCGCGCCGAATGCAGAGAGAGCTTGCATTAGAAGCCTGGATCCGGAGAGAAGATTAGCAGGGATTAAGTGAGTGATATGCCGTAGTAGTGTGGCATATAACCCACTTCTGAGCTCGATTTTTTGTGCTTTGATGTGCGAGAAGCCCCCAGAGAAGCGGATTACTAGGGTTTAGAGTGTTCGGTATGTTTGTTGCATCCAGTTATTAGTTCTACTTGTGGATTGATTATAACGCTAAAGAGCGGGAGGATCTCCGGTCTTTTTTACGGTTTATGGATCCATGCCTGGTGGTACAGAGCTTGTGGCCTCGAAAGGGAAGAGGCCGAGCTTCGAAGATTTTCATGCCTGTTACGCAATGGAATAGCAATTCGTTAAAACGGGAACGCAGGTTTTTCTAAATGATTCGGGCTCGATAAAGCCCGTTGGGAGCTTATAATAAAATGAAGATAAAACGATTAGAAGCCGCCATTGTATTGGCGGGTTTTTTAGCCGTATCTACACAGACGTTTGCGGTCGGTACATTAACGCTCGGAGATTTGCCGACGGCCCAGGGGGACAGCGACCCCGATTATATTGAAGCCGGAATGCGACTTAACTCGCTTCCATTTGACAACGGTACTACCGGGAGTCATATTCACGGTGCAGCGGATTTTGATTCGAATCGAGTTTTCATGCAATTTCATGGTGATTCGGCTGGGTTTTTCTTGAAAGAAGAAAACGGTGGTAAGTTTTCCTTCGATAGCTTTGAATTGGTTAGCAGCGATTTTCGAGTGCTAAACTCTGGTGGAACAGCAGTTACTGGAGAGACAACTGTTGAAGTCCGTGGATATAGTGATGCTGACGGCAATAATGCTGTCCAGGGTGCCGAGTTTACACTGGATTCCACTTTACAACCTCGTGCAGCTTCACAGTCTGTAGTTTCTATTGACCTGCCTGACACATTTTCTGATATTGCGCTTGTCGAGTTCTGGTTCAGCGATCCAGGACGTGGTGTTGATCCAGGTGCCAGCCAGTTTGGCCAAGCCTATAAGCAGATTGGTGTGGATTTGGATACATTCAAAACATCCGAGGCATCAGTTGTTCCGATTCCTGCGGCCGTCTATTTTTTCGGTGTAGGCCTGACAGGGCTCTTTTCATTGGCGCGGCGGCGTGGTGTACGAATAACCTAGTTTAGGTTTCTTCAGTCGAGAAGTTAGTACTTCTGATCTTATTATTCCCATTGTAGGAGCGACTTTAGCCGCGATATTGTGGCTAAAGCACTCCTACAACGGTATCCAAATCAACTACATGTCAGTTTATTTTCGCATCCCTTGGTGGACAGAGCGGGTCGGCACCAATTGTGCCGACGAGAAAGTCTAGATACCCTGAATCTTCAACAGTTCTGAGTTTCTGTTGGGAATGGAGCAAGCGTTCATCAATAGCCATACGCTTTGCTTCTTCAGCATGGCTGGTTTGCTCTCGAAACGTTTCCAGGCTCCGCAGATGTCGCTTCCAAAGAAAAATGTCTCGAGTCTGCTTTACTTCAAGACGTTCACGATACCAATCTGACGCCAACAGATATTCGCGGGTGAACAGGGCGCGAATATCAGGATTATGCGCATCCTTACCTTGAAACGAGCCATTTGCCATTATATGCAGTATTGCGTGAAGAGGAGGGCAGGCATCATCTGCGCTGCCATCCTCCAAATATTGCTGGGCGACCTGTTGTTGAGTCTCGACGATGTTATTAATACCGTCAACAAAAACGTCCAGGCTTTGGCTTTCGGGCTGTAGAATATCTTTACCAAAAACGACGACCGGGTTGTTGAAAATCTTACCCATAAAATCATGGACAAAGCGGTCGGTGATTCGATATCCAAGACGGCTGGCTAATATGTTTTTACCTTGGTGTTCGAAGTCGTTTAGTGGTTCCAGATAACCTTGTTTAATCAGGTAAGCAGGATCACGTTCATCGGGTTTTAATCGGGCCCAAATCTCCGGGATCAGTAGACTGACATCATGATCGACACGCATATTCGGGCCGATAAAACCGGCAGAGCTGGAGAAACCCGGATAGCCGGTAAGAATGAAGGATACCAGAGCATTATTCAGATCTGGCGCAGCCCTTAACGCATTGAATGGGCCTTTAGTTAGTGCGCCCTCGCTTCCAACGCCGGTGGTGGAAGGGGACTTCCCTGTTAATGAACAGATAAAATCCATAAACAGTTCTGGAAGTTCCTGGTAATGAATGGGATTATAGACCGCCAAGGGTCGGATTCCAGGCTCGGGCGGATTGTTTCGCCGACCGGTCAGTACTGCATTTACCGGATGACAAACGGCATTTTCGAGGGGTATCTTACGGTGCAATCTCGTACCCAAATCGGCAATGTACTTACGGACTGGATTTACTAAATCTGGCCGTGTTTCGAGGTAACGCGGATTTTTAGAGGGCTTGCCGTCTACAATACGGGGATGAGCCGATGACCCTACATAGCCTGATTGTTCTTCGTAAGCCTTGCTTAATAGAGTTTGCATCGGTTCCGTAAACTTGGAAAAAGTTAGAACATCTTCTACTACAGCAGATAGTGTGTCGCCGGAGAGGGGTTCATAATTGGCAAGGAAGTTATCCGGTTCTGACATGTTGAGTTCAGTCTGCTTGTCATATCCTGGAATGATGGCATCGTCTGGACGTTGAAAAAGCCGGTACTCGCAATTGCTGACGAGTTTTATGGAATCATTTTGAAAGTCTTCAGCAGAACACTTCGCTACCTGTTTAAAAGGTACAACGACAGAAGCGCTAATATCATCTTCCATTTGTATTTTTTCAGCCGCATAAAAGTCTTGTCGGATCTTGAATGTTCGCCATCCGCCGTCGGGGCCAAAACCTACCCGTAAGTACGAAGCGATGATGTTGCGATCATTGAGTTTAAGTTCGTGCCCTAAAGCGCCATCCACAACATCAACCGATAAATGGTCTCGCCACGCATCGCCCCACTCAGGGTGGTAGAACCGCTTGATCAGATAGACCTGGGATAGTATGTGCGCGGGTATGGATTCCAACCAGTTGTTGTACTCATCTGTATGGCTGGACGAGGTGGTGAGAAGCTTAATGACCGAACCCAGGCTGCGTTCTTGGCTCAGCGGTTTTCGTTCAGGATCACGATCCTCATGTTCGAAACCCGGACTAAAACGACCAGTATAATCTTTGTCGAAAATTTCCTGCACCCAATCTAGATCCTTGTTTAAATCATTCACGAAAAGTGGGTTGTAGATCACCGCGTCTTCAAGTGATTTGGATATTTCTGATTTGCCGCCGCCGGATACGGTGCAAGGCTTATGGCAAAACGTACCTTCTGACTCTGTTCCAACCAATCGCCAGGAAGGAGCCCCCGGATGTTTTAGCATTTCAATTTTATAGCCATTGGGCTGTATATAGATTTTACCGGGTTGGATGCGGATTGTACGTCCCACACCATTTTTCTTCCAACGGATCATTTGGGCATTTAGATCCATTCGAATATCCTGGGGAATGTAGATCACCTCGGGAAATTGTTTATCTATGGCATAGCCTTCAGGCATAACATCCATTAGTTCAGCATACCGGGAAACCATGTCATCAAAATGATATCCCGGTGCTCTTGCAAAACTACCAATCCCATATTCATTACCATGACTGCGACGGACGAAAGCCAGTGCGCCCCCCGAATGTTCCTCTTCGGCCAGGCCAAAAAGATTGGCCGAGTAACTGATTTGAGTTTTAACTTCTTTTTTGCAATAGCCGAAATAATTGTCGGCTAATAGCGTGACGATAACTCCATTTTCGTCACGTGCGGTGAGTTTGAATGCTTCTCCTTCATTGTAGAGTTCCTCGGGTTCCTTCCAGCACATTCCATCCGAACGCTGGCGTTCACTGGCATCTTTCCAATGGGGTAATCCCAATTCTATCTTAGTTAATCCGGTAAGATGAGGTGCGAGTATTACGCAGCCTGTATGACCAGTCCAATGATCAACATCAAGTGCGGCATCGCAGTCAGGAAGTCCAGGATTGCCGGCGTTTCCAAAGATGCTCTCGACGAAATCGAGATTACTCACCAGATTGCCTGGCGCAAAAAAACGGATTTCCATTGTTTTTTCGGCATCGTATCCTGGAATCTCAGGACATACAACAGGACGCAGCAAAAGAGAAACAAACATCTGCGCGGGAGTAGATTGGTCAGCGCAAAAGGGTAAAGTTAGATAGTCCTTGGGTGGGTTGACCGCTTGTTTCAACATCAGTGCAAAAGTGAGTCTGGGAACCTCTTTTTTATCACCCGGTACGGGAAGTCCACCATCGGCGATATGAAATGATCCTTTCGTTGTTCGGCGGTCATTAGCGGGGTTATGAATAACCCCTTGTTTTATCCGATAACTGGAAACAAGTTCTGAAATGAATTCATCCTTGCCAATGGGTAAAGATAACTCCCGCGATATTCCGTGCCGATCGAGTTCAAACGCCATGGAAGGGAGGCTTGGGATTGCATCGATATCCAAGTCAGACAGATATTGATTTAAAAAATCCTGGATGCGCTGATCTGATGGATAGCGGTGAGATGACAATAATCGACTTTTTTCCAGATAGTTTCGCAACATATCATGTGCAGTATCCATGAAACTGGCATCTGCGGAAATATCGCAGGTGGGTTGTCCGCAAGAAGCCAGTTTTAGATTGATGTATAGATGGAGCTGCTGTTGCTCTGATTCCTTGTTTTGCTTTGAATCACCTAGGCCTAGTGCCTTTTTCAGGTCCATATTAGTTCTCTCTTTGTCTTTAGCTTTTCTGGGAGGGCAGGGTAAAAACACCGCTGTTCGCACGCGTCCGCAAAGTGTTTCAACAACACTCCTGTTCCCAATAAAAGGGACAGGGGTCGCTGAAATTTTGCGAAAAAGTCATTTTGACTTTGGTAGCAAGCCTATTGGGGTGGATTCTTGTTATTAGGTAAATCGACTGATATTTGTAGCTAAACAGAGAAAACACGTTCTGCTATGTTTAAAGACTATCTGAATACCAAGCCTTGGCTGACATTTTACCACATTTATAAGCTATTCAGCTTGCTTTCATTTGCAATAAAAGTCACATTCCCAATCGCCTTTTTGAATGGTTTTTCGTTATCATTGCACTCTACATGATCGGGCAGTTCAGTGTTCGATTAATAAACAGCGGGAAATCAGATGGCTAGTCGAAGAAGACGTAACACAGGTGCCGGGGGTACCGATGGCGGTATAGGTGGTTTTGTCCTCGGCGTGCTGATGATGTGCGGTGGTGGCTATATGTTGCTGCAATCAATTATCGTCCGTTCAAATTTTGGGTGGGGTACCAGTTTGTACCATTTTGGTGGGGGCACAGGATCATTCGGTATCACAAGCGGCATGGTGTTTATCCCCTTTATTATTGGTATCGGTATTGTTTTTTACAATGCCCGCAATGCTATGGGTTGGCTGCTGACTCTCGGTTCGGTAACAGCATTGGTATTTGGAGTGATCTCCAATCTGAATGTATCAATGAAAACCATGTCTGCGTTTGAGCTGATGGTGATTTTGGTGCTGACAGTGGGTGGGCTCGGTGTATTTTTACGATCCCTTCAGGATTTTAGTTCCAAGCTTGATGATTACGAAGAGAAACTGAGTCGGCGGCATCGATGAGTCACAACTAACAGATGTCGTGCGGTACATGCTTTTGAAGATTCCTATTCCAACCAATTTACGGATTTAAGAACGGATCCAGAGGGTCTGTCATTGAAAGGCAAATGGGATAGCCACCAAGCAGCCCATTCCCCAATAATTTTACTGTTGAGTTCGTCCGCTCTGATTAACGAAATATCCTGAAGAAAGCAGTCGTGTTGCGCTTTGTGTGTCTCATAGTATCGATAATTCATTTCCCGCATGAGGCGTTCTTCCGTTTTAAATTGTTCGTTAATGAATCTGCGGAATAGACCCAAGGTTTCTTCCAATCCGATTGCTCCGCTGCTGGCTTGTCTGCTGAGTTCGTTGAGCAATACAACGAGATTTTTATATTGAGAATCGAATGTCCACATCAGTTGAATTGTCGTTTGCCTGTTGTAGTTAGCAATACAGACAGTGCACTAATCGCGCCAATAAGAAGTGAAGAGCGGCACTGGATGGCATTCATACTGGTTATAGATCAATGAATTGTGACGGAAAAGTACAAGCCCTAATCGTGGGTTACGGTGAAATACGAACCGTATCGTTTACGACAGATATAGCCTATTCACCAGGGAACGTACAATCCAAAAAAATAAATACACTTTGTCATCTGACAAAATGTCAGTTTCAGCTTAGAATCCTTGAGAGAAATACGAAGAGTGGTTGAGATTCCATCCAAACTTCTGATAGCTAAACAAGATTAATTCAGTTGGTATTTGTCAATAAGCCGATATAGGTTTCTCTCACTAATCCCCAACACTTTGGCGACATTTGCCCGATTGCCGGAAAATTTTGTAACCATTTTTTGCAGGTAGAGTTGTTCAATTTCCTTGAGTGTCGGATCACTATCGAAGGATAACGAAATGCCCATTGGCACGCTGGTTTGAGTGGTGGCAAAGGTAAGATGACTGGGTAATACGTTCTTTTGGTCTCCTGAAAGAATGATCGCCCGTTCAACGACATTCTTTAGTTCTCTGACATTGCCCGGCCAGTCATATCGAATTAATTCCTCCATTGCCTTCGGCGATACTTCTTTGTTAAATCGTCGCGAGAAGTCATGATTAAGGATGAAGTAGTTAACCAGATCGGGTATATCTTCACGACGTTCCCGTAACGGCGGAACCTGGAGTATAAAAGCACTTAAACGGTAAAATAGATCGAGACGAAAACTGCCTTCTGCGGACATTTCTTCCAGTTTTTTATTGGTTGCAGCCACGATTCGTACGTTGGCTTTCAAGTCTTTGGTGCCGCCAAGTCGACGGAATTGTCCGCTCTCGAGTATCCTGAGTAACTTCGCTTGAATACTGCCTTCAATCTCGCCGATTTCATCGAGAAACAAGGTTCCGTTCTCAGCGCTTTCGATAAGTCCCTGCTTTCGACTATTCGCTCCGGTAAATGAGCCACGTTCATGCCCAAAAAGTTCCGATTCGAATAGCTGTTCATGTAGACTACAGCAGTCAAGTTCGACAAAATTGAATTCAGAACGGTCGCTTTTTCGATGGATCTCTTGGGCAACTAACTCTTTTCCTACGCCACTTTCTCCTTCGATTAATAC
>JAZGGE010000079.1:0-14119 GCA_036480195.1 Methylococcales bacterium | reverse complement strand
CCGGATGCGTTACGTATGGTTCCCGGTTTAAATGTTGCTCGGCTTGAATCAAATAAATGGGCTATTTCGTCCCGAGGCTTTAACGACCGCTTCTCCAATAAGCTTCTCGTACTCATTGATGGGCGTAACGTCTATAGTCCAACTTTTTCTGGAGTCTACTGGGAGGTACAGGACACGCTTCTTGAAGATATAGAACGCATTGAAGTCATAAGGGGACCCGGTGCAACGCTATGGGGCGCGAACGCGGTAAATGGCGTCATCAATATCATCACCAAACATGCAGCCGATACTCAAGGGCGATTTGTGACGGTAGGTGGTGGCACTGAGGAAGAGGTCTTTGGTGGTGCTCGCTATGGAACATCGTTGGGCGAAGGCACATACGGACGTGTATATTTTAAGGGCTTTAAGCGGGATTCTTTTGTTGAATCTAGCGGAAATAACGCCCATGACGACTGGGATAGTTTACGTGGTGGTTTCCGCATGGATTCGCAACCATCCATTGAAGATTCCCTGACAATTCAAGGTGACATCTACGGTGGCGATATCAATCAAAAAGTAGATTTGCCACAGCTTGATGCGCCTTATCTACAAACTCATCAAGGAGAATCAAATGTCTCTGGCGGGAATATAGTATCCCGTTGGCAGCATACCTTATCGCCTACATCAGACTATACGTTGCAACTCTATTATGACAGAACTGATCGCAAGGATATCTTCATACGCGAAGTTCGAAATACACTTGATCTCGATTTTCAACTCAGTTATTCAGCAATACAACGGCATGATGTCATCTGGGGTTTAGGATATCGTTATACTCACGACCGTTTCAGTCGTCTAGTCAGCGTAATAACCAATCCCGATAGTCGGAACGATCAACTTTTCAGTGGTTTTTTACAAGACGAAATCACTTTAATGGAAAATAAACTATGGCTAACATTGGGATCAAAGTTTGAACACAATGACTACAGTGGTTTCGAGATTCAACCCAATGCGCGTCTGTTGTGGACTCCCGATCCTCACCACAAATTTTGGGGGGCAGTATCACGGGCGGTAAGAACGCCATCCCGTTTTGAGCACGATTTTCAAGTTAGAGCCCAGGTTACTCCTCCTTTTTCAACCTCCAACGCTACACCTTTTCCTATTGAAGTTCGACTTCAGGGATCTTCAGACTATGATTCAGAAAAATTAATTTCCTACGACGTAGGATACCGATTCATACCGTCCCAATCACTTTCTGTAGATATTACTGGCTTTTTTAGCAACTACCACAAGCTCCGTAATAACAAATTGACGTCTCCCAGCTTTCAGGGCACTCATTTACTAGTAGAGCCAAGATTTACAAATCAATGGAAAGCGAAGACTTACGGCATTGAAGTGGCATCCATTTGGCAACCCGTTGAATGGAACCGATTAGACTTAGCCTATAGCTACTTATCAATGAAGGTTGACACTGGTAATGAAGAAGGAGCCCAGGTACCTCTCAGTCCAAAACACCAAGTATCTCTACGTAGTGCTTTCGATCTCTCCCATGACATCAATCTTGATTTCTGGTTCCGTTATATTAGTGAAAGCTCGGGGCTCAATTCCCGTGGATTAACAGAATTTAAAATCGATAGCTATTTCACATTGGACATGCGCGTCGCATGGCGTCCGTATGATAACTTCGAGCTCTCACTAGTTGGCCAAAATCTATTGGATAGCCAACATAAGGAATTCCAACAATCTCTATTCACAGGCTCCAGTGAAGTGGAAAGAGGAATATATGGGAAGCTAAGCTGGCATTTTTGATGGCCATTACTTCTTTAACGATAATGGAAAGGACTTTTCAGGTTAGACGTGAGGCTGTTATCAGATCCCTATTTCTTACCGCATCACTACTATTGAGCCTGTTCCTTAACTCTAAAATCTCGGCAAGCCCCGCCCAGGAATATACTGTAAAAGCAGCCTTATTACTCAATTTTGCCCGTTTTACAGAATGGCCTGATGACGCCTTTTCCAATGCACAAGATCCCGTTTTGCTATGTTTTACCGGCAATAATATTGTGAGTTCTTCATTCGCACATGTTGAGGGAAGACCTATTGGGGAACGTAAACTGGGTCTTCGGCAGTTGGGTCGAGAAAAAAAACTTTCCGGATGCCATTTGCTTTTCATCAGCGGTTCGAACCGACAGCAACTCCGTCTGATTCTCCCCCAAATTCGCAACAAACCGGTATTGACAGTGGGAGAAATGTCAGGATTTGCAGAGTCAGGCGGTCATATAAATTTAAGAAAAAAGGCTGGGCGAGTACAAATCATTGTCAATATCAAAACAGCACGTCATGCCGGACTAACGATAAGCTCCCGGTTACTGAAATTGGCAACCATTGTAGGTCAGTAGTCTAGATACCATGGAAAAACTAAATAATTTAAACATTAGGGCCAAACTTACCCTCATTATGGGTTTCACAGCCACAGTCGCGCTATTTCTAGCCATCTCAGCGATGGTAGCAAATGAATATTTAAGCCAACGACGTGCGGCGACAACCCAACTTTCTTCACTGGCTGAAGTTATCGGTTGGAACAGTACGGCTGCACTCGCTTTCGGTGATCCAAAAGCCGCTAATGAAACACTATCCGCATTGAAGAGCAGACCCGGAATTGTGGGGGCCTATGTTTACAGCAAGACCGGTAAGGTTTTTGGAGAATATTGCACTGACTATCCTCCAATGAGTCCCGTCGATTCAAATTTGATAACGGCACTTGTTGTGGGAAAATCACAATTTGACGAGGAAATGCTATATAAATCGGGGCTTACAGAATGGCTACCTGAAACGGTGGAGAAAATACTCCCAAATGTCTCAAAAAGTCTCAACCTCACTAGCAACCATGAAATCGCCCGCTACGATCAGCAAGGACGACTTCACTTATTGCGATTAATCACCCTCGATGGTGAACCTGCCGGTGTAATACACCTCATTGATGACCTGGAACGGCTGGGTGCCACCCTCCGAACTTATTATGCTATCGCTGCAACTATTGTCCTTATCTCCCTCGCCTTTGTACTTTTCCTTTCTTCAAAGCTGCAAAAAGTATTCTCGGCACCCTTGTTTTCTATCATGGAGGCAATGAAATCAGTTTCAAAAGCAAAGGACTATTCTACTCGAGTAAAAAAGACCAGTAACGATGAATTCGGCATACTGGTGGATCAGTTTAATGATATGCTCAGCGAGATCCACAATCGCGATATCCAACTTGCAGACTACCGGGAACACCTCGAACAACAAGTCGTTCTGCGTACGACAGAGCTCTCAAAAAAAAATGAGGAACTTGAGGTCGCTCTCCGTAGGGTTCTTGAAGCTAAAGAAGCAGCTGAAGCAGGAAGCAAGGCTAAAAGTGAATTTCTGGCAACCATGAGCCACGAAATTCGTACGCCAATGAATGGTGTTCTAGGGATGACAGAACTCTTGCTCGGCACGGAACTCAATGATCGTCAACGCCGCTTTTCAAAAACAATCCAGAAATCAGGGGATGCTTTATTAACGATCATCAACGACATTCTCGACTTCTCAAAGATAGAAGCGGGCAAGCTGGAACTGGAAATACATCATTTTGACCTGCGCGAACTACTTGAAGAAACCGTAGAACTCCTGGCTGAGCGTGCACATGCCAAAGGCCTCGAATTAAGTGCCGCTTTGCCTGTCAATTTGCAGATGAAAGTCCGGGGTGACTCAAACCGGCTTCGTCAGGTACTTGTGAATTTATTGGGTAATGCAATCAAATTTACCCATCAGGGTGAAGTGGTACTACGAATAACTGTGGAAACACAAACCCGCGACAACTTAGAACTTCGCATTGAAGTAACAGATACCGGTATCGGCATTAGCAATGACAATTTAACTCGAATTTTCGATGCATTTTCTCAAGCTGATGGTTCCACAACGCGAAAATACGGTGGAACCGGATTGGGACTTGCTATCTCCAGTCAATTAGTTAAATTGATGGGAGACACACTAACCGTAGAAAGCGTTCTCGACCAGGGCTCCACATTTTCGTTCAATCTATCACTGGATCGCCAGGCCAATGACACCGATGGGGCAGTTCATACCCAAAAGAGCTTACATAACCTTCGTGTACTCATTATTGATGACAATGCAACCAACCGAGAAATCTTACACAATCAAACGCATTCCTGGGGTATGCGTGGCCGGCTGGCATACTCTGGCGAAATGGCGTTACAAATGTTACATGATGCCGCAGCCCAGAATGAAGCCTATGAAATCGTTCTGCTAGACTGGCATATGCCTGGAATGGATGGAATCGAGGTTGCCCGACATATTTGCTCAGATCCTCATATTCCAACGCCTCAAGTGGTGATGTTGAGCTCAGCAGCATTTGATGAGGAAGCAGCCAAAGCAGCCAACGTCGGGATTCATCGATATCTAACCAAACCCGTACGCCAGTCTGTTCTACATGACTGTTTGGCAACTCTCACAATGGCTTCGACAAAGAGTGAAAAGGTATTTAGCACGACCCAAACCAGTATCAAAAATGCGACCCACTCCAGTGTCCGCATCCTGTTGGCGGAGGATAATCTTGTCAACCAGGAAGTAGCGATTGCAATGCTAGGAAACAACCCGAATTATTCGATAGATGTCGCCCAGAACGGTTATCAATCAGTTGAGGCCTTTTTTGAGAACGACTATGAATTGATATTGATGGATTGCCAAATGCCGGAAATGGATGGATTCGAAGCTGCCAGGAAAATCCGCGAACATGAACAACTTCAAGGAAACAATAGACATATCCCTATCATCGCTCTAACAGCAAATATCCAGAAAGGAGTACAGGATAAATGTCGAGCTGCGGGTATGGACGATTATCTTAGTAAACCGTTTAGTCAAGTACAGCTGCAACAGAAATTGAATCGGTGGTTGACTCAGAAGCAATACCGGAGCAGACCAGAAGCAACAGCGATGAACACCGAATTTAAATCATCATCTATACTTGAACAAGAGGCACTCGATAAAATTCGCATGCTTCAGCGCCCGAACATGCCGAGCATCCTTGCAAAAATTATCCATCTCTATTTAGAAACTTCACCCGATTTGATGAAAGCAGTCCTTGATGCTACTGAACGCAATGATAGTGCTTCCTTACACGAAGCAGCCCACAGTTTGAAATCCAGTAGCGCGAATCTTGGTGCTATCGGGCTCGCCAATCTCTGTAAAGAACTGGAAGAGAAAGGAAAACAAAACACTTTTGATACTGCGCCTCATCTTATTAAGTGTATCGAAACAGAATATAAATCTGCATTTTCGGCCTTAAGTGGTGAATTGGATAAAATTGCCAATGCTTGATAATCCACTTAAAACCCAACAACCCGTAGTCCTGGTCGTGGATGATGATATGGCTGTGCGACTGTTAATACGCGAGTCACTGGAGCCAATCGGCTTGACTATCATAGACGCAGAAAATGGCTTGGATGCCTTGGCTCTTTTCGAGCAACACCGCCCTGAACTTGTGCTGATGGATGTGAACATGCCTAAAATGGATGGCTTTACGGCATGCGCAAAGCTGCGGAAAAGCCCTGGAGGGGAAGATGTCGCTGTGGTACTAGTTACCGGTCTGGACGACTATGATTCCATACAACGCGCTTTCGACGCAGGCGCTACCGATTTTATTACCAAGCCGGTTAACTGGCCCATACTCAATCACAGAATTCGTTATTTGCTACGGGCGGGAGACACACTCCAGGCTCTTCGGCAAAGTGAAAGCAGGGTTTCCCAGGCCCAACAAATCGCCCGTTTAGGCAATTGGGAACGTGATATCGTCAATAATACCGCTTTTTGGTCTGATGAAATCTATAGAATTCGTGGGCTTGAGCCTCAAAGTCTGACTCTAAACAGTGATTCGCATTTTCGATCGATTCACCCTGAAGACCTAAACTATGTCACTGAATCTATCAACTCTGCATTAGAACAACGCCACTCATACCGTATTGACTACAGAATAGTACTGCCTGACGGCGCTGAACGGAGCGTCCATGAACAAGCTGAAGTGTTATATAGTTCGGATGGTAAACTCCTGAGTATGCATGGCACCTTACAGGACATCACGGAACGAAAAAAGGCCGAAGAACAGATCCTTACCCTGGCCTACTACGATACTTTAACCGGTTTACCCAATCGCCAGCTATTTAAGGAGCATGTGAATCGTGCATTAGTGGATGCACAGAAACAAGGTACCAAAGTAGCCTTGATATACCTGGATCTTGACCGGTTCAAACGTATTAATGACACACTGGGTCACAATGCCGGCGACGAGTTACTCAGCCAAGTTGCCGAGCATTTGTCTGATAGTGTCCGTGTTACGGATACTATCGCTAAACTACAGCCTAATGAACAATCCTACTCCTCAATTTCCCGGCTGGGTGGTGACGAATTCACCATTCTTCTCGCCGGTTTGACTCACGGCAAACAGGCTGGACAAGCGGCCAGTCGGATCCTCGAACACTTAAGTCGGCCCATTAACATCGAAGGTGAAGAACTGTATGTTACTGGAAGTTTGGGTATTGCGGTTTATCCTGATGATGGGACTGAGCTTGGAACACTTTTAAAAAACGCCGATATCGCCATGTACCATGCCAAGGATGGGGGTAGAAACAGCTACCGTTTCTATTCGGAACATATGAATAAGCGAATGCGGGAAGCGTTGGCTATTGAAACGAAATTAAAGAAAGCGCTGGAGTTAGACCAGCTGATACTCCATTTTCAGCCGCAAATTAACGTTCTGACTGGAAAAGTTATTGGCATTGAAGCATTGGTACGCTGGCAACATCCTGATATGGGTTTAGTCCCACCAGGTCAGTTCATCCCCGTCGCAGAAGAATCCGGTTTGATTCTTCCCATAGGGGAATGGGTTCTTGAAACAGCATGTAGTCAGCTGTTTAACTGGCAACAAGCCGGTTTTGCACCGATACGAATGAGCGTCAACGTTTCCAGCCACCAATTCAAGCAACAGAATTTTTTCCAATCTGTGCGACGGGCATTGGATACGTCAGGGCTAGACCCCCGATATCTGGAGTTAGAATTGACTGAAACCACCGTCATGGATAATGTCGAGCAAACCATTGCCACTCTAGTGGCGCTAAAAGAAACTGGGTTGGAACTCGCCATTGACGATTTTGGTACGGGCTATTCGTCGATGAGCTACTTAAAGCAACTGCCTTTGGATACGTTAAAGATAGATCGAAGTTTCATCAAGGATATCACCACCGACCCAGGAGATGCAGCGATTGTCAAAGCAATCATTGCGCTGGCAAATAACTTCAATTTGACGACTGTTGCCGAAGGTGTGGAAACAGAGGAGCAACTGACTTTTCTTCGTGAACAGGGTTGCGAACATGCTCAAGGTTTTCTCATAAGCCGCCCTGTATCCGCTGAAAAAATAGAACAAACCGTACTGGCGATACATCAAGATTTTAAGAGTGGATAGATAAACAAAATATTACTGTATTTTATCTATATAATTCAATGCTATACAAATTCATCATTTGCGCATGCAACTCTTGCATCCTTTCTTGTGAACATACCAGAGAAAGTGCCCCAAACACTACCCCGTTGAAATCTGGTGTAAAAATCCTTTGGTTTTGCTAGAATTCGTTACACTTGGTTCGTATTAAAAGAAAAATATTATGGGTATTAGACTTCATCCTAAAGACAATCCGACTTGTTACCGTATATACCGCGCGTGGGAAAATAGCGAATATCAATACTATGTGCCTCTTGGTGATAGTAAGAGCAAGGCACTTAAAACTGCGAAAAAAATTGACGCAAAGCTCGCAGCCAGTCAGCAAGCCTATGAGCTTCGCATGATGCTTCCTATTAACAGCTTGCTTCATGATGACGGTCAAATTATTGGCTTAAATCGTGTACTTGCTCATCGGGATGGCAGAGATCCTAACGATCAATTTAAGATGCGCATTAAAATACCGGGAACCGGTAAGATCCATTACACGACAATCAGCATCGATTTCCATGGATTTGATGAAGCATTCCGACTGGCCGTTGAAAAAATCCGCCTATGGCGTGGAATCGACGAAGCGTCAGAAGCGGCAAAATTGTTAATGGCGGCAAAACCTTTGTACAAAGATATTGATCCATTTGAAGTGAATGACAATAAGGCAGCTTAGGAACCCACATTAAATATCTTCACAAACTGACTTGTTTTTATCCTTATTCGGCGTTGAGAAAAGAGTGACATAGCTTGCTATGTGCCTCATTTCCTACTTTGAACTAGAATAAAAATCCTACGTTACATTTGCAAGTTATTTAGATCCGGCTCCTTATACAACCAGGAAGGAGAAATCGTGACAAAGCAACCAAGCAAGAAGAAAACAAACCAAACTAATTTGGATATTTCAGTCCAAAGCCTTAGTAAAATCGATCAAAACATACTATTCGTCACGATTTCAATTACTGGAGCTGTCGTAATGATGCTCGAGGTTTTAGGAACCCGTATTATTGGTCCTTATTATGGTGTTAGCTTGATCGTTTGGTCATCTTTGATTTCCGTTACGCTAATGGCCTTGGCGGTCGGTTATTTTGCTGGAGGAAAACTGGCAGACCGAGGCAATATTGTACAACTATCCCAAATAATTTTAAGTTCTGCGATTTTCACTGGACTAATCCCTCTAATTAGCGAACCTGTCCAGGCAAGCTTCGAGGTCTTGGGTCTGCGTGGTGGAGCTCTCGCCAGCGCAATGATATTGTTTGGCCCCCCATTAACCTTGCTCGGCATGGTTGGACCCTTCGTAATAAAGTTAATGGCATCCCAACTTGAAAAAGTGGGATCTACTGCTGGAAATGTATACGCGATCAGCACCTGCGGGAGCGTCATTGGTACGTTACTCCTTGGTTTTTATTTAATCCCCGTGGCTGGAACTCGGTTAATTGTTATCGTACTAAGCCTTGTTCTTTTCTTTTTAGGCATTTTCCTGATTATCCTGGAGAGAAAATGGGGAAAGAATACAAAGTCGGTAATCACGTTGTCGATAGCAAGTATTGCTATTGCTGTGGTTATCTTGGCCATGGGGCAATATAATCGAAACAAAGAATACGACGGTTTTAAAGTAATTTCGGAGGCAGAAAGCCACTACGGATGGATTCGGGTCGTTGACCAGCCAAACGCCCGGATACGCTGGTTAATGTCAGATTCTTCCACGATCGGCGCGGAAGACCTTGATACCGGAAAAAGCCGTTTGGGTTATCAACAAATCGTTAGTTTCATGCCCCGCTTCAATCCTAAAGGCAAGGATGCTCTACTGATCGGATTAGGCAGTGGGCATCTTGTCAATTCACTTAGAGAACAAGGGGTCAACACAGATGCCATCGAGATTGACCCGGTAGTCGCAGATGCCGCCAGTAAGTATTTCAGTTTCAAGCCTTCCGGTCGCATGCTCATCGGTGACGCGCGGTACCAGATAAAACAACTGGAGAAAAAATACGATTTCATCATTCAGGATTGTTTCACAGGGGGTTCAGAACCCATCCACTTATTAAGCATTGAGATGCTGAAGTCACTTAAATCACACCTAAAAGATAGTGGTATTTTAGCACTGAACTTTGTTGGTTTTGCTCAAGGGGAGCATCGCAAAACAGTCGAAGCTGTGGCCCGAACTTTGGTTGAAATTTTCCCCTACAAACGAACCTTTGTATCGGCTCCAACCGAAAACTTTAACGATTTTATCTTTTTCGCATCAAACCAACCCATCGAACTGGAACCGAATCAAAGTAATCAGGAACTTTCCAACTGGCTGAATCAACGAGAAATGACTATATCGGGAGAAACAGGCTTCGTAATAACTGATGACTACAATCCTCTGGAAAGCATGCAGGTTGCAAAAGCCGAATATTACCGAAAAATTCTTAAAGAACGTATTGGCAACAAAATATTACTTTGGTAACTACTTAATTTAGGATCCTTCGCTCATGCTCGGCATAGGTTTTTCGCAGGCGGTCATAAATCTGGCGGGTACTGACATCCGGCTCTACGCGTGACCCCGCTTGGATTCGAGTAAAATTCGCCACCACATCACCCCAGGCTATTTGTTCGACAGCCTGCACAGCACGCAGGGCAGCGCCTAAAACAGCGCTATTGCTTATTTCCAGTACATCCACCGGACAGGCAAAAACATTGGCCATAACTTGCAAAATCGCTTTGTTTTGTGACGCTCCTCCGGTTGCGCGAATGGATGTCGGCACCAGGCCGGCTTCTTCGGCATGATTACGCATGGACATCATCTGGCCTTCAACAACTGCTCGACAGTTTCCAGCTGCATCGTTCTCATCCAGGGTAAAGCGCTGCACCCCTGGTATATCGACTTTTGGAACACTTTCGTTATCAAACCAGGGCAACATCATGGCCCCTTGATTACCGGGTTGGGTAGATTCGATTGCAGACGAAAACTCATCCCAGTTCAGACGAAAATACTCACACACTGCTTCACGAGCAAGAGAGCCGTTTTTAAAACATAGGAGTGACATATAATCGTTGGTTGGCGCAATAAACGTATGGGCCCAACGACTCATATGCTGAGGCAACTGCTGCATCAATCCAAAACAGGTATCGCTGGTTCCCAAGCTGATGGCGGTCATCCCTTCATCTACGAGTCCCAATCCAATCAGGCTGCTGGGATTATCTCCAGACCAGGGCAATATCTTGCAGGCACTATTGAAGCCATATCGTTTAACAAAATAATCAGCAATTTCACCTATCAGGTGGGTTGGGTCTATCGCAGGCATCAACTTTGTCTGTAGATTTTCACCACAAACCACCAAGGATGTTGGATGCCAGATTCTGTTTCGAATATCCAGAATATTCATACCTGAAGCATCGGTGTAATCAATGCCCACATGGCGACCGGAAAGTAACGAAGCCAGAAATGAGGACACCAACATCACCGACTCAGTTTGCGCATAGGCTACCGGCTCCTGCTCTGCGAATTTCTTAATTTGCGCACCGGTAAACCGTTCGACAGCAACAGAGCCGGTCGCCTCATTGACCTTATTCGCACCACCAAATGCGGTAGTAATCTCTTCGCATTGCCGACCTGTTGAGCTATCCATCCAAATCGGCGCAGTTGCTCGGGAAAATATGCCAGTCAGTTGTTTATCCAACGCAACAGTGGGGTTACAATTTTTTAGTGCCTCGTTAAACGACCGATTAACATACACCGAACCATGCTGCTGCCCGGAACCCGCCACTGCAATAATCTGCTCCAGAGGACAATCATCTGCCTGCATCTGCAACAACAACTGATCCAGACCTTCAATCCACATCAACGGTGGCGCGTGCACAACACCTGCTTCATGACCAGGCAGAAAACCGTTGGTTACCCCATATCCACTCAAATCGGTACTAAAATTTAACGACTGCTGATATACGAGTTGAGTCGATACAACATCTATCAGCACAGAACTCATACTTTGGGTGCTGCAATCCAAACCTAAATAATAGCGACTCATGGTTTCGTCCAGATTGGCTATTACCTCACAACTGATTGTTATTCAACAACACCACCAGTTACATAGTGATTAAATAGGCTTTCTCGCAATTCCTGACACCCACTAATTTTCTCAGGTTCACCCTGACTCACCGCCCATTGTTCAAGCTCAACCAGTGTTATTCCACCTTTTAAAATTTCGGAACCGACCCCCTTTTGGTAACCGGCATAACGTGTCTCTAAAAAGGTTTCCATCTCACCATCTCGAATAATTCGATCTGCGATTAACAATGACTGAGCCAAGGTATCCATTCCACTGATATGGCCATAGAAAAGGTCGAGAGTATCGAAAGATCCACGACGGACCTTGGCATCGAAGTTAAAGCCACCGGTTGTAAAGCCACCCATTTTTAGAATAATTAACAGCGCCCAGACATTATCATAAAGATTGGAGGGGAATTCATCGGTATCCCAGCCTAATATGGCCCCGGCATTGGCATCAATACTACCTAACATGCCGGCAGATGCCGCAACCGTCAGATCATGCACAAACGTATGTCCGGCGAGAGTACAGTGATTCGCTTCGATATTAAGACGAAAGTCATCCATCAAATCAAATTCACGCAAAAAGCCCAGCACCGTCGCTGCATCGTAATCGTATTGGTGGGTCATGGGTTCGCCAGGTTTCGGCTCTATATAGAGTGCTCCCTTAAAACCCTGGCTTCGTGCATAGTCTCGAGCCATACTCAGAAAAGCAGCCATTTGTTCACGTTCCTGCTTAAGGTTGGTATTTATAAGTGAAGTATAACCTTCACGACCACCCCAAAAGGTATAACCCTGGCCTCCTAGCTGAATAGTTGCATCAATCGCATGACGCACCTGGGCAGCAGCGTACCCCATTACTAGAGGATCGGGATTAGTTGCAGCACCATGGGTATAGCGGGGATGTGAAAATAGATTTGCCGTACCCCAAAGCAGGCTACAACCTGTCGCTTTCTGTAGATCGACTGCATGATTAACCATTTCTTGAAGATTCTTCGCACTTTCCGCAATACTGGAGCCTTCCGGTGCGATATCACGATCATGAAAACACCAATGGGGTATACCTAATTTACTAAAAAACTCAAATGCTGCATCCAGGGTTTGGCGGGCAACATCCATGGCCGTGCTACCTCGATTCCATGGACGTTGGTAAACGCCTCCTCCGAATGGATCAGAGCCGGTGCCTTTCATAGTGTGCCAAAAAGCGACTGCGAATTTCAGATGCTCCTTCATCGACTTTCCGGCGACGACCCGATTCTCATCGTAATATTTAAACGCGAGGGGATTTTCACTCCCCGAACCTTCGTATTTGATACGGCCAGAAACCTCTGGGAAATACTGCTCGGCCATAATAACTCCTGTATTGTATGCCTCTCTGATCAGATTCTCCGATCATTTTCGCTAAATAGCAAGCGACACAACTATGTTGTACAACACGGAAGAGGAGTTTCCCAAAACACGAATAAAATCGAGATCAACTTTTTGCATCCAAAACGGCGTTTGCAACGTAGATACTAATAAGTAAACGAATTTTGGGTATACCAAAAAGGCTAAGCAATTGACTATTTCAGATGCTGATACAGACCAGCGTATCATTAGGGCCATACAGCAAGGCAACCGCGAAGCCTTTGCAGAGCTTTACGACCAGCACAGCACTTGGCTACTGGCTGTAGCCTATCGAATACTGCAGAATCGCCGTGATGCTGAGGATTTACTGCATGATGTATTTCTCGAAATATGGAAAAAAGCAGCAAGCTATGATCCAAACCGAGGTACGGTAAGGAGTTGGTTAGCAGTAAAAATACGTAGCCGTGCTTTGGATCGTCATCGAGCACTTAAAACCGTTAAAAAACACGTAGTAGAACAAACCAATTCAGAAATCGACGGAATCAAATTGGTGCCGACAGCAGATGAAACTGACTGTGTAGTTGACCATGACGCTGCCAGAAAAATGCTGGAGCAACTCACCCCTGTTCAACGTAGCGTCATTGAACTCAGCTACTTCGAGGGCTTTACATGTCAAGAAATAGCGAATCAATGCCAGATTCCGTTGGGTACGGTCAAATCTCGTTTATTAAGAGCAATGCAGGTATTACGGCGAAAATTTAACAATAGCAAGGTAGCAGACACATGCCAGTAGATGAATCAAAACTGACCCAATATGCTCTTGGCATTCTTGATGACGTCGAATATCGAGTGGTTCGGCAAGAAATTGCCAGGTCGTTAACGCTGCAAAAAGAACTGGCGGATATTCGAAATGTGCTCCAACATATAGCCCTTGCGGAAGAACCCATGCGCCCTACAAATTCTCTGCGGAACCGGGTGCTTGGGTCTATCGACAACACCAAACGTTTTGCTGGTTTTGTAGAACGCTTTGCCGACCTTTTTGATCTGGACAAGACTACATCAAAAAATTTGCTAGTGAAAATTGACCTACTCTCCGATCGCGCATGGGAATCAATCCCCATTCCAGGCGTAAAAATCATGAAATTCTCTGGAGGTATCCGGGTTGCTTCAGCAACATGCGGCATCGTTCGAATCAACTCGGGCAGATTTTTCCCAGCACATGAACATCAGGGCGATGAAACGTCCTT
>JAZGGE010000078.1:0-6155 GCA_036480195.1 Methylococcales bacterium | reverse complement strand
GGTTCCTTTCCTCCTTTGCTTTCCTGGTTCCGTAGGTTTCCTACAAGTGTGACCTAGTATTTTGAGCAAATCCCGCGCCAACTTTTCAATATTAGGTTTGGGTTATGTCGTTTTTTGGTTTGATTTTATGTTTGGCATGGTAGTTGCCATTTGCTTTGGCGAGGGGATTGTTAGGACCACCTTTTTGCGCTTCGTTGAGGGCAATGGCCGGACTGAGGGTCAGACACCTGACCTCATAACAGTAAATTAAAGGGTTATAGAAATTCATGGGGTTTTTTGCTGAGCCTAGAATAAGGACCTCTCTTCGTAGGAGGGACTTTAGCCGCGATCTCGCTTGAAATCGCGGCTAAAGCCCCTCCTACGAAGGTATCAAATCAAATTCCGTGAGATCAGGGATTCTGAGGGTTGTAATTCGACGCTTTAGTCTGGTCTGGGAAGAGTGATTTCTTGACTTAAGGAAAAAGGTCATTCCGTGACATTAAGAAATCCCGACAGGGAGTGCCGCACAGGTGTTCAGACTTTTAACCACTCGGAACTTGTATTTTTTTATTACTTTTAGGAGATATATGAAATGGAAAAAATTACTCTGTTAGATAGTGCATTAGTTCTAACTTTATTGTCAGGCACGGCAATGGCGGCTGATTTTCAGGCTCTCACTGGAGTTCAAGCTACGCCTACTCCAATCGAGAACGCAGAGTTATCTGCGATTGAAGGTGGAGCAGTGTGTGATGCTCATTATGCAGGTAGTGCTGGAGGGGTTGTCCTTTGTGCCTGGCTTGTTTCTGGTGCATCAGGCGGTACAGCAAGTTTTACTGTTGCCAATGAGCTCCCCGTAACAGGCGCGCAATTTCTACAAGTCGTAAATTGATCCACTCGCCATAAGGAAGCAGGATTGGCAGTCGGGTCGGTTCCGACGTGAAATTACTGTTATGGGGCCGGTTCCTCGCAATTGACCACAATAAACTCGCTGTAAAACCCGCATCCGTGACGACACAAAGTATAGGTTCTAACCCTTTATTTCCTGATTCACATTTTAGGTGATAACCATGAAAAAAATTACTTTATCGATTATCAAGAAAAGCATTATTGAGAAAATAAGGTTCCGACGCCACGCCAAGGTGCCGTCGAACGAGTTCGGTAATACGGCTGTTGCTATCGTCGCCATGATCCTGGTATCGGCAACCGCAGTGGCGGAACCACCCACGGGGAATCTCTTATCTGATGTAGATTTTTCATCGAACACAATACTCGCTCCGTTTGGGTCTAGTGTCTCAGACCAGTGGAAAGATGAAGCCGCTCAGATTGCAATTGGTACGGTAGAAGGGATCAATCCGCAATCTCCCGACGGAATGCTGCAGCTCAACGAAACCGGCGGATTCACCTCCCAGGTACGGCAGTCAATTGACGTCAGCGACTACGCTAGCGAGATTGATGCGGGAACGGTATCAGCAATCGCGCGAGCATTCTACAACTGCCCGACAGAAGCATGCAATGCAGCGCTCAGTATCCGGAATACGGCTTCGCGCTTACGTCCTTTGGAAGGAGGGCTCACCATCATCAGACCACTTAACGGCGATCCAGAGGTATGGCAAGAAGCGAATGTTGGACTCATGAAGCCGGTTGCAATTCCGCCGGGCACGAGAAGTATCGATATTGAGGTTTCATTTAGCAATGGGACGATCCCCAGTGGAGGCTTTGTAGACGACACATTCCTGGAACTCAGGTTCTCTCAATGCGAAGCTCAGGGTGAAGTCATTGCCGGAGAGACAGTGCAAGTCAACTACAAAGGCTTGGAACCTGACCAGGAAATTCTTGCCTTTTTGGTATCGAATCAGGTCTTGGACGGGGAGTTTGCCGATGCCAATGGCGAAGGAACGATACAACTGCCAATACCATCTAATACTCCAGAAGGCACACATCTGATTACGATTGAACATGATGGCTCTGACCTTACCAGCTCTTGTACGGTAAAGACGTTACCATCACCACCGCCTCCTAAAGCTTGCAATCCCGACGCTCCTGGAGTCAACCCCATCATTGGAACTGAAGGGAAAGATTTCCTGAGAGGTACCCCTGGCGACGATGTCATCATTGGTCTTGGTGGAAACGATATCATTATAGGATTCGGTGGTAACGACTGCATCGACGGTGGCGAGGGTAATGACCTTATCCTGGGTCGCAAAGGAGATGATAAAATAATCGGTGGTCCCGGCAATGATCGAATTTTCAGTAATAGTGGGGCCGATATGGTTGCCGGTGGCACTGGAGATGATCTAATTTTTGGTGGTGCTGGCGACGACCAAATTGACGGCAACGACGGCGAGGATAAGATAAACGGTGGGCCGGGGATGGATGCTTGTGCAAATGGAATGCTTACACAGTGTGAATTAGATATTCCTCCTCAATCGATTGTGTCAGGTCGCATTTTTGAAGCGGATGGATCAGCGGTACCCGGTGTTGTAATCTCCGCCTTTAAAAATGGCAAACCTTTTACCTTTCCAAATGGTGAATCTACAGTTAGCCCAGATTCTGACGGTAACTTTGAAGTATTTTTAGCCATTGATGAAGAAGTGACTTTGAAATTTGTTGCTGAGGGTTACGCTAGCCAAGTATTACCAGTAAAAGCGCCATCCCTAGAGGATGGTAAGGTGAGCCTTGATGTCATGATGATTGCCCGGGGCGAAGCTCAAATTGTAAATGCATTTGCGGGTGGATCGGTCGCAGATGCGGATGGGGCTTATCTTACTGTCACGGGAGGTAGCTTTGTTAATGAAGCAGGAAACCCACTTATTGATAGTGACGATATCAATGTTACTCTAACACCGGCGGATATATCTACTGCAGCTGGCGTTGCAACTTTTCCTGGTAAATTTTCAGGTGTTCCCGAAAATGAAACCACAGAGTCTCCGATATTGAGCTATGGCGTGGTTGAATTTAAATTGACACTGGAAGGTACTGATGAAGAAGTTTTTCTTGCAAAAGATCAAACTGCCAATATTCTGATTCCACTCTATAAAAAGGGGAAACAGGAAGGAGGTAGCTACGCGGTTGGTGATAGTATCCCCCTGTGGTACTTGGATGAGACAACGGGTACTTGGGTTCAAGAAGGCAGCGGGATTGTCGTTAACTCTTTTGATTCACCAACAGGTCTTGCGCTTCAATCCACAGTTTCGCACTTTAGCTGGTGGAATTGTGGTGTCAGCATGAATCCAGCTCTTGTTGCTGTTAGCGTTTTTGGAAATCAGGACGGTACTGCCCTGATAAAAGCAAGAACCACCGCGAATATAGGCACGTTTATACCAACAACGGTAGATACGTCGATTCTTGTTGGTGGGACAACGCGTTTCCTGCCTGTACCTAGTAATGGAGAAACTTGTGTCTGGGCGGAAATTGATTTTATCGATGGAAGTCGGGGTACTACCTTAAAAAAATGTATTAACCCAGATCCACTTCTATCCGATGCTAGCCGAGGTATTTTCGAGGAGTTTCGCGTAACACTTGATCTTTCCTCTGCTCTTATAGCCATAATAGCTCGCCCAACAGTTACTGGTCCGATAGAAGGGGTTAAAAACGGTCAGGTTAAAATAATAAAATTACAACCTCTCACCAAGGAAACTGTTGTTAAGTATAAAGTTACAAATGGCCTACTCCCTGATGGGATGAAGCTTGGGCGTAGGGATAATGTAACAACTGAAATTGTAGGTATTCCCACTAAAGTGGGCGATTTTACAGTTGAAATTACGGGTACAGATTCTGAGGATAATACCGACACGATAATTCTCAATTATTCAATCCTTGATAAAGGATTACAACCACTAATTTGGCAAGATGATATTTCTGTTGCTACCGAGCCCAGGACTTGGTCTGGGGCAGTAACTCATTGCGATGACTTAGAACTCTATGGGCGCAATGATTGGAAATTGCCAACGAAAGCCCATTTTTATGATATGTTCACCGCTGCATCATCTTTTACAGGTAATTTTTTCGACGCTAGATCAGCTTGGAATAATATCTTTACACCTCCTCCACCCAATGAGAAAGTAAGTGCGTACTGGCTCGCTGATAATTCGGGTAATAAAGCGGACATATTTGTTATGACGGTTGCCGGAGATTTCGCCTTTCTACCTCAAGTCACCGATCTTAGTGGATCAGATAAAATTGAAACGCGAGGAGTTCGCTGTGTTATCGGTGAACCAGTACTAACCACCTGGCCATTTTAACTAATCGCATAACTGGGGTCGGATACAAATTAAATACATTCTCTTTCTTATGACATCCAACAGAAAGAGGCCAACTTTTTTACATCTATTTTGTACCTGACCCCAGTTATCCAATGCATGTGCTGCAATTAATAAATCATGATGTCCGATAGGTAACCCTCTGCTTTCCAGATTGACCCGTATTTTTGCATAGTCCAGGGTCATAGTTTCTTCTAAAGGTAGGACAGGCAAACTAGTCAGTATTTGCTCGACATTAAATGATAATTTTGATGACTGTTTTTTAGCTGCCCCATAGCGTAATTCACACGCGACTATAATACTGGTACAACAATATTTTTCTTGTCCTGATGCCAGCATTTTTTCAACAACCAACCCTTGTGGGTTTTTGATAAATTCAGAAACAATATTGGTATCCAGTAAATAGCGATAGTTACCCATATTAGAAAATGTTTTCTAGCTTTATAGGGGGATCAATAATCTCGGGAAAATCTTCATCTAAAGGGGGTAATGAAGTCAGTACTGCTTTTAAACCTTTTTTTCTAACCGCTTCAATAATAAGCTTATCACCTTCTTTATGGATAATTGCTTCTGTACTGTCCAGCTCAAATTCACGTGGAATCCGTATCGACTGATTTCGACCATTTCTAAATATACTAACGTGGCGTTCTTTGTGCATAGCCGCACCTTCAACAAAACATATGCTGAAGCATGTGCTCGTTAGTTAAGCTTGTCAACAACGAAGGCCAATATGATTAGCCAGGTGATACATTCCATGCAACGCGTAAGTTACATTAACAAAGCGTTATCCGATATTTTTCTGATGATGAATGATGAAATGCGCTTCACTTTTCCAGCTACGACAAATTATGCAAACAGCCACACCAAACAAGCATTGTACCCTCTGATCTCCACGATGATCTCTAGTTCAGTAATAATCAAGGCCTACATAGTGTTTTGCACTTTTTCATACACTGAATTTGTGGAAAACTTCTAGAATCCGCTGCTTACCTTTGCCCACCTTATAGAGTTTCAACTCAATATAGGGGTTCCGGTAAAACTTCAGGTCGTCGAGTGGCCATTTTGTATTTTAATTCCGTAACGAAACACGTTATATTCATATATACTATTGGATAGTATTAGGAGGTGATCTCATGGCAACAACAAGTTTTACTTTGGGCGAACATTGGGAAGTGTTCATGAAAAATCAGATAGCAAGCGGCAAATATGGTTCTGCTTGTGAGTTAGTGCGCGATGGTTTGCGTCTCCTTGAACGGCGTGAAACTAAAATGGCAGCCCTACAAAAGGCTATCACAGAAGGCTTTGAAAGCGGTATTGCAGAAAATTTTAGTATGGAAGACTTACAAAAAGAACTGGATGGGGAATAATGCCGCGCTATCGGGTTAGTCGACGAGCAAAAGATGACCTCAGACAAATCGGCCTTTACACACAAAGAGAATCGGGTAAGGCGAAACGGCGCAAATATCTATCCGGCTTCAGTGATAAATTTTTTTTCTTGCCGAGAACCCTTTTATTGCAGCCGAACGACAAGAATTCTTTCCCATTGTCCGTATTCATCAGCATGAAAGTCATTTAATCGTTTACATGATTGATGACATCGGAATTTTTATTGTACGGGTGCTTCATCAAAGTGTCGATATAGACCTGCATTTGTAGGTTCTAACCCGGATCACAATAGAATAAAGGGGTCTACTATAGAATTATGGAGATGAAAAACAATGGGCAATATCGCTGATTTTTCTATAATTACTACCTGGATCCGTGAGTCCATGATGGCGCAGAGCACAAGCTCTTGTTTCCACAGTAGTTCAAAAAATACCCGCTTAACCGATGGGTGAAGCTAATATTTTTTGATTCCCCTGTGAAACCAATATCTTGCACTCTGTATCCGCCCTGGATTCACGGATCCAGGTACTA
>JAZGGE010000077.1:0-14216 GCA_036480195.1 Methylococcales bacterium | reverse complement strand
CTAAAGCGCCATCAAAATCTCTTCACAGCGAGTCAGATCCTGGTAGATAGAATCAAGTTGAGATTGACTGGTTGCCTGAATAGTGACTGTAACGGCAGTATATTTGCCCTGTCTGCTTGGCCGACTGCTAACGGCTCCTTCATGAATGTCAGGTGCATGTTTTCGAATAATCTCAACAACGCGACTGTCAAACTCCGAGTGACTGAGTCCCATGGCTTTTACGGAGAAGGAGCAGGGGAACTTGAGTAGAGATTTTCGTTCTTCGGTCATGGTTTTATTCTTAACTCTGTTTTGTAAGCTTGAAAAAGTGTGTGCATCTCCTGCCACAGAGCACCTGGTTGCCCCGTTCCCACAGCGTTATCATCAAGCACTGTTACCGGAATAATCTCTCGGGTTGAACTGGCAATCCAGATTTCTTCTGCCCGTCTTAATTCACTCTCAGGAAGATCCTTCTCTTCCACCGGGATCGTGTTGGCTAACGCCAATTCAATAACGAGTTCACGAGTAATTCCGGGCAAGATGTTTTTGGTCTTTGCGGGGGTGATAATGACTCTGTTAATCACTGCGAATACGTTACTGGCCGAACCTTCAGTAACCAAGCCATTACGGAGCAAAATAGTTTCGCCGGCATCATGATCCAGTGCTTCCTGGCGTAATAAGATGTTTGCCAAAAGGGTTATCGCTTTGATGTGACAGGATTCCCATCGGGTGTCTGAGAGTGTAATTGCTTTAATGCCATGAGGTGCATCTGAAGCAAGCGGAATGGTTGAGCACATTGCGAAGACAGTTGGCGAGATGCCTTCGGGGAAAGCAGGGTCGCGCTTTTCTCCGACTCCTCGGGTAATTTGCAGATAAATGGCTTGATCGTTTTCACCTTTGATAAGGCGATTAAATATCTCTTTCCATTTCGGAATGCTTATGGATAAAGGAAGTCGGATGTTGTCCAGGCTATTATTAAGCCGTTGGATGTGCTGTTCCAATCTGAACAAGTGGCCTCCATAGGCTGGAATGACTTCATAGACGCCATCACCAAACAAAAAACCTCGATCCAGAACTGAGATACGTGCTTCCTTTAGGGGTAGAAAATCACCATTTAGATAAACAATGCGGTCAGGATTGAGCATGGAGGGTAAGCGGGGATGAAGGGAGTTGAAGTTATTTAAACCTCAACCGTGCTTCGTCGTAAAGTTGTTTAAAAATGCCACCTTGAGCAACAGCCTTGAGAGTGATCAGTGGTTCTTTAACAAGGGTTTTATCGCCGAGTTGAATACTTAGCATCCCCAGTGCTTTACCCTTGGTTAGAGGAGCGACGACTTTATCATTGATACTGATGGTTTCTTTTAGATCTTTAACATGACGCCGCGGAACAGTAACATAGATATCGCGGCGGGTTCCTACCGCAACCTCGTCAACATCGCCTTTCCATACAGGTAAATCTTGGATGGTATCGTTAATTGAATATAGCTGTCTGGTTTCAAAAAACCGAAAACCATAATTCAATAGCGTTTGATTGGCGCTGGCTCTGGAACTAACGCTTGCTGCTCCGAGGACGACGGAAATTAGTCGCATGTCGTCGCGTAGAGCCGATGCAACCAGACAATAGCCTGCTTCTTCTGTATGGCCAGTTTTTACACCATCAACAGTATCATCACGCCAAAGCAATTTATTGCGATTGCGTTGTTTTATACCATTGAAGGTAAATTCCCTTATGGCATGCCAGGAATAGAAGTCTGGAAATTCGCTTATCAGCACTCGGGTCAGTAGAGCCAGATCCTGGGCGGTCATGTAGTGTTCCGAGCTTGGTAGTCCCATGCTATTGGTGAAATGGGAATTGACCATTCCCAGTCGAGCGGCCTGCTGGTTCATCAATTCGGCAAAGGTTTCTTCATCGCCTGCAATATGTTCGGCTAACGCAACGCTGGCATCATTTCCAGATTGGATAATCATGCCCTTCAACAACTTTTCGACAGTGACTCTTTTGTTCACCTCAACAAACATCCGGGATCCTGGCGTTTTCCAGGCTTTTTTACTGATAGTGACTTCATCGTCCAGTTTGAGATTCCCACTGACCAGCTCTCTGAATACAACGTAGGCGGTCATTATTTTTGTCAGGCTGGCGGGAGCCAGTTTTTCTTCCGAATTATGATTGGCTAGTATTGAACCACTATCAAAATCAATTAGATAGTAACTTTTCGCGGCAATTTTTGGCGCAGGTGGAATCAAAATTGAGCTATCCCCATGTGCGGCCTGGGCGCTTATAAGGAGAAACAGGCAACAAGCAAGAAGGCCAGCTGTTTGATAAAAATTTGATTTCACAGTATTAGATCTGTCGGTTAGGAAGGTGTTTGGAGGCTTTCTGAGCGTAAAAAATCTACTACTTCTCCCACATTGGAACGCGAAAGTGATAGATTCAAAACGAACATTCATGAATACGAAAAGGGTTAGCACGACTATTCATCTTGAATGATCGGTTCAAAAGAGACTTTTCGTAACGACTGTTTCTTAAGGCTGCTCTCTAAATGAGTTTATTGTAGCATGGCAGAATTAGTGTTTGCCGCAGTGTCTACCAGCTTACTATTGGGAAAGCCTTTTTCCGCAAGAAGTTTTACCACCTGCCGGGCCTCCGGTAAGGAGTAAATAGGGCCGAACTGTACTCGATAAACCTGTTGGTTTTTATCTTCACCGAATCGTTTGATTGTTACCGAGGGTAGTTTTGGAGAATCTAACTGATCACGAACTTCGGCGGCGTTGAATAAATCTTTATAAGCGCCGATCTGGACAAACAGTGGGTGGATAAAAAGCGTATTGGAGTTATTTTGGGCAGACGGGTTTTGTTCTGGATCAACAGCACTGATTTCTACCTTGGCTGTGCCATTTTTGAGTATGTCGAGTTTGGCTGCTGCGACGTATGAAAGATCGATAATTCGGTCGTCGTGAAATGGGCCACGATCGTTCACACGGACTATTATGGTACGTTGATTGTCCAAATTTGTTACTTTCAGATAAGTTGGAAGTGGTAATGTTTTATGGGCAGCACTCATGCCATACATGTCATAGGGTTCACCATTAGATGTTTTTCTGCCATGGAATTTTGTGCCATACCAGGATGCTATTCCTCTTTTGACATAGCCTTTGCTGCTCGTTAGTACTTTATACCGCTTACCCCACTGTTCGTATGTTTCGGGGTTTCCTCCCCGGCTTAATGGTTCGATGCGGGGTATAGCATTCGGTATTTTAGAAAAATCAATTGTGTTGGCAGGTGGGCCATCAGTAGGTCCTTGAGCAATCGGACTTGTTGTGCAGCCGGATAGTAAAGTTAAAATGGCGGACACAGCGATTGTGGATGTGCTGACTATTGAGAGAAAAATACTCTTTTTCATGGTTTTGCCTCACGGTTGTGTTGCCTTAGGATTTCCTGACTCAGCTGGAAGACTGCTAACGCATAGAGCTGACTATGATTATATCGAGTGATAACCCAAAAGTTTTGTAAACCTATCCAGTAGTCCGTTACTTTTTTTCGTTCGAATGCTAATAGCTTTGCCTTAGTTTGAAAGGGTAATTTTTCCTGGATAGTCACCCCCATAGCATCGAACTCTCCAATTGTTCGATCAGGCTTTAATGACTTGTCGGCCAGGTAATTTTGGAGATTTTTGTTTTTTTGTATTGCCGCAGGATAGGCGATCGGTTTATTCCGTTGCCAGCCGTGTTTGGTGAAATAATTAGCGATGCTTCCGATGACGTCTTGTTTGTTTTTCCAAATATCCCGTTTTTTGTCACCATCAAAATCAGTTGCATAATACCTGAAACTACTGGGCATGAACTGAGGTATACCCATTGCTCCGGCATAGGAACCCTGAGGTTGTAGCGGATCCATTTTTTCCTCGCGGCAAAGTAGCAAAAATTCCTTAAGCTCGCTGCGGAAGAATTTACTTCGTTTGGGGTAATGAAAGGCAAGTGTTGATAACGCATCAATCACCCGGAAACCACCAGTATTTTCTCCGTAGCGGGTTTCTACGCCAATGATGGCGACGATTATCGCTGGGGGTACGCCATAGTGGGTTTGTGCCTTTGTTAAAATAGCATCATTATTCTTCCAAAACTTAACGCCACCGTTAATGCGCGAACGGGTTAGAAATATTTTTCGGTATTCGTACCAGGGCTTTTTTTCGGCGGGTTTGGATATTGCCCTGAGTATCCCTTGTTTAATTTCGACAGCACCAAAAGTTGATTCAAGCTTTTTCGGGTCAAACTGGTGTTTGGCAGCCATTTCTTTAATAAACCCGGCGACATTCGGAGAAATAGCGTTTCCCGCTGACAAATCCAGCGGAATCAATAGAAACAGCAGTAGGAGGGATGCAGTGTGAAACGAAAATATTCTACAATATTCCATTATTATTAAGTAGGTTGGGCGTTACTTCTAGAGTGTAACTATAACACTTTGCCGGGGGAAGGGTAAAACATTAATATTTTTGGATCGATACGATAATTAGATGACGATATATTTTGAGAATTGGATCCCTTAGATATTGACGTCTATATACCTATTGCGTTTAAGAATGCCCATTTTGAGTGGGTATATTTTCGCGGAGGGCTAGGCGTAGAAGAGCGGAAAGAGTCATCTCTTTCAAGCTTCTACAACGACGCTCTCGTGACAAGATGCATGCTGAAAATGGGTATTCTTGAACGCGGCAGGTATACTATACCTTATGCAAGGGAGGAGCTAATGGAAATACCGCCTCCTGGTTTTTCATCATTTAAATTCAAGGAGTCGCCATGCCTCGCTTTCGCCGCTTTTCCGATGTCTCAGTCAGCGAAAAAATTCTCAACTCTATGTTTTTGGCAACCTTAGGGCTTGGCTACCTTTTCGCGTTGCTAAATCTCTATTACACCTATGAGGGCAGGGATGGGAACCCAGGGTTGTCGGTGGAAGATGTAACGATTGCATATCATGGTGCTCGTAACCAAACCCGGTTGGGGGCAGCTATCAATGGCCCAATGGGTATCAACCTTAGTAATAAGGCGGATGCAGCTGTTATTTTAGATTGGATTCATCGTGATGCATCACAACAGATCTTTGAAGAACAGATTCAGCCAATCCTCGATAAGGATTGCATCAAATGCCATTCAAAGCAAAGTGGCATGCCCATTGTCCATTTAACTTCTTATAAAGAAGTGATCAAATTAGCAGAAACAGATACTGGAGCACCTTTGCCAGCGTTGGTCAGAGTTTCTCATATACACCTCTTTGGTATTTCTTTCATTCTGTTTTTTGTTGGTCGGATATTTATTCTTTGTGAGATGAACTTATGGGTGAAGCGTATAACAGTTGCCGTACCTTTTGTTTTTTTGCTGATTGATATTCTTTCCTGGTTCATCACTAAGGTTTTTCCATCTTTCGCCAATGTGGTAGTGGCGGCGGGAGGTTTGATGGGTGTTTCTTTCGGAATCCAGGTTCTGGTTAGCCTTTATCAAATGTGGTTTTACAAACCAAAAGGATTGGCGTCTGACGAGATGTAATGGCGTACAATTGCAACTCTTATTCCTGTTCTTTGACCAATATTTGCCCTTCCGGGTTCATGGCTAATTCCCATTTAACATGGTTATCGATCAGATTAATCTCGTATTCTGTCCGGCCATCAGGATGATGGATTTCTTCAGCGCGGGTAATTCTGGGGTTCGAAAACTGCTTTTTTATTGATTCGGTAACAGGCATGGGTAATTGAGCAGGCTTTATTTTTTCCTCGTGAGTAAATTCTTGCCCTCGCGCATCGTACAGCGCTTGATCGTGGTATTTGCCATGGGTTTTGAATTTGATCTCGTATAAGGTTTCGTCAAAATGAATTTCCCGGCTTACCGCCGTTATTTTTGCGTCCGGGTGATCGTTCTGGAACCCGGTAATGGTAGTTTGAGGTGTATCGCTCAGGTCGATTTCACCGGCAATTGCGATGGGGCCAACCAGCCATGTGGTTGAAATCAACGTCAAGATAGTTCTTACCCACATAAAGTTTCCTTTTATTGTTAAGATGATTATCGGAATCAGTGCTTGAGATAGAGTCCCTTATTTGTAATGTTTGCATGTTTCGTCTCCTGGTTATTTAGCAATAGTTCGGTCATTTTTGATGCCGGTAGCGGAACACTAAAATAATACCCTTGTACTTCGTCACATTGTTGTTCGGTTAATATATCAAGTTGTTCTTTATTTTCGACTCCTTCTGCGACGACATCAAGACGCATGCCGTGGGCCATGGTAATAATGGCCCGGGTAATTGCTGCGTCATTTGCATTATTAGAGAGATCCCAAATAAACGAGCGATCTATTTTAAGTTGATCAACCGGGATGTGTTTTAGATAGCTTAATGATGAATAACCAGTGCCAAAATCATCGATCGAAACCTTCCCACCTAAGTCTCTGAATTGTCTCAATGAAGCAGCAGTTCGATCAAAATCTTTCATTAGCAACCCTTCAGTTATTTCGATCTTTAGAAACTCTGGGCTGAGGTGAGTGTCAGTGAGTATTTGTTTTAACAGTTGAAGAATGTTTTGATTATAAAATTGTCGAGGTGATAAGTTGACCGCCATTTGAATAGGAAACAGTCCGGCCTGCTGCCATGCACTCGCTTGTTGGCAGGCAGTTTGGATGACCCATTCTCCCAACGGGAAAATCAATCCAGTATCTTCAGCAAGAGCAATAAACTGGGATGGCGGGATATCACCCAATTCTTCATGATGCCAGCGGAGCAATGCTTCAACGCCGACGATCTGACCTGATTTTAATTGAATTTGAGGTTGGTAGTGAACTTCCAACTCGTTTTTATCCAAGGCGTAACGCAAATGTTTTTCCATTTCCAACCGCTTGGTAATTCGCGAGTTCATTTCCTTCGAGAAAAATTGAAAATTATCCTTTCCATGCTCTTTTGCACGGTACATTGCTGTATCTGCATTTTTCATTAGGGTTTCAGCATCAAGACCGTCCTTCGGGTAGAGACTGACGCCTATACTGCTGGAAATAAAGGCTTCTTGACTGCCGATCCAAAAAGGGGGTGATAAAGTTTTGAGAATTTTACCGGCTATGGATGCAACATCTTCTGAGAAGGCGATATTTTCCAGGATTATAACGAACTCATCACCCCCCAAACGGGCGATGGTGTCGCCTTCACGGCCATTTTTCTTCAGTCTGTCGGCGACCGCTTTAATTAATAGATCGCCACTGGAATGGCCAAGACCATCGTTGATATTTTTAAAGTTATCAAGATCAATGAATAGAACCGCAATTTTTTTGTTATTCCGACGGGCTAGCGGTATCGCTTGATGTAGACGATCCATCAACAATGTCCGGTTAGGCAATTGGGTCAATTCGTCATGACTGGCTTGATGAACCATATGGTCGTGAATTTTTTGTGTTTCACTGACATCACTAATGGCTAATACCATGCCATCTGCCTTACCGTCTCGATCCCGGATAACTCCGGTGACACTGCGAATTGCATGTTCGTTCCCATAACGATCGATCAGAGTGCTTCTATCCGGCAAATCTATCTGTTGGTCGCTAAAACCACTGATAAACTGTTTGGTCTGACTTCGGCCACTAAATTCATCAATGGGCTTAAATATTTTGTCCAATGAGGAGCCGTGAGCCTCATCGAGTCGAAAGCCCGTCAAGGATTCAGCTACCGGGTTCATATACTCAATATTGCCTTGATTATCAGTAGTAATAACCCCATCAGCGATGGAGCGTACCGTAACTTCCGCCCGCTCTTTTGCCAAAAATAACTGGCGTACAATGGATTCGAGTTTTAGCCAGCTCCACAACGGAAAACTCAAGATTATTGCGAGCAACGCTGGAGTGGGAGCAAACCAACGATGAAAATATCTAAGGAAAATTGCGCTTAAGGCAAAAGTGGTAATCATCATGCAGAGCATGCTGACTAGTGCCCATCGAGGCCTTAGTTTAGGGTAAAGCGCTAATGGCGCCAGCACTAGGCACAAGGTGAAAAGTATATTCCACGGAGAACTAAGTGGTTCAATAGCAATCTTACGTAAAAGTGTATCAACCACATTGGCGTGGAATTCTACAGCAGGCATCGCGCGAGATTGTTTTGAAATGGGGGTTGGTAGGTGGCCACCATACCCTTGAGCGGTTACACCCACCAGCACATATTTATCATGTAATTTGCCAAGAACCTGGTCGTCGGTAAGGACATCGGCAAAGGACACGGTATCAAAATGTCCTGGTGATCCAGCGAAGGGGATCAGAATCTGGTAGTCCCTAATCCAATGATTCTTTGATAGCGTATGTGTTTGTTGGGAGTTGCGGACACCAGGCAGATCAATCGAATGACCCAGACCGAGCTCTGTTACGGCTAATCCAAAGCTAGGAATTTCTGTGTTTCCCAATCCGGCGCGAAGGTAAACTGACCGTACCAGGCCATCGGGGTCAAGTTCAGAGTCGATATGGGCAAGTTTGCGTGCCGCGTTGGAAAGCATTTCTAACGGCTGTATGATGCTCATATGTCTGTTGGAGGGACGTTTTTCGTGTAATACTGGAAGTATGACTTTTCCATTGCTTTCCATTGCTCGGGCAAAGGCAAGGTCGCCTTTTGGATCGTTAATATTGGTATCGGGAAAAAGAACGTCATACCCAATTGCCTTTACATTAGCTTGGGTTAGTTGCTCAATCAATGCGGCGTGTTTGCTTCGAGACCATGGCCAACGACCTATTATATCAAGGCTTTTTTCATCAATTGGGACGATGACGATATCTTTGGCGGGTTCACGAAAAAAAATCTGCTGGTAAGAATCGTATAAAAGCCTATCAAGTCGTTCCAGTGAACCTGAATGAGCAGCACCAAAAGCGATAACCAGTAAAGTCAGTGCCAGTAAAGCATACGGAAAACTAACTGGAACGCGTGAATGTTGATTCTTCATGTTGCCAGGGATTCACCAACGGGAACAAAGAATACGAATTGAACGCAGATTTCCCTCAAAAAAAGGGTTAATTTCCAGAGCTTCGGTATATTTGTGACTTTTAGGCGAGCAACTATCCATGTTTTCTTCTAATCATGGTCAGCGCTAGCAGTACCAGTACCACTAGCGGGATTAAGATCATCAAAAACCAGAACTTATTCTCTTTATTGACCTCAATTTTCTGCGGATCACTATAGAAGCCGGATTGATTCTTATTGTTCACTGCGGCAACCCGCCAGTAATAGCGCCCTGGCGCTATAGTCTGGCTAACCGTGAAAGTCGTTTTATCAAGAACCGTTGCGTCAATCATAGGCGAAGCAAAATCCATCTCAGTAGATAACTGAAACTGATAGCTCTGGGCGTTTTCTACTTTAAGCCATCGGAATGTTGAGTGAGGTGTATTGAAACTTCGATCGGAGTTTGTCGGCATTGGTTTTGGTATTTGCGGAACGGTATTCACAGAAAACTGCTTTAGACCATTAATTCCGCCGAGTTGGTACCTGTCTATGCCGCGAACATGGAGAAAGTAGTCTCCATCAATAAGGTTGTAGACTGTTAAGGTGGCGGGTGACGCTAAATCAGTTGCAAATTCAAGCGCGTCGTTCCCGTTATCCACTATTATTTCCGCATGATATGAGATTGCACCCGTCAATGGCGTTACATTAAACTCAATCGGCAATTGCCTGATAACAGAGGGGAACATTGATAAATCAGGAGCCGGAAGCAATCTAATTGGATGTGACGGGGGATGCCCTTTTTTTATTAGCGTACCAAATCCTTTTGGCGTAACAACGGTTGCCCCTGCGCTTGATACTGCCACCTTGCCTTCCAGAACTTCTGCACGGGATTCGGCACGAACAACATCTGAATTGATGCGATATTCTGTCCCGCGGACGGCGGCAATCGCAGAAGGTGTGGATATCTCGAAGCGTGAACCTTGATTCCTCTGCGGCTTGACCTTGATAACAGTTTGCCCTTTTTTTAAATGCAACAAGGTATCGGCTATTCCTGTTTCACCGAGAGCCTTCAAATCCTTTAAAATCAGATGGCCATCACTTTGTAGCTGTACTCTTGATTTATCGCTAAATTCCAGCGTTACACTGGCATCCGAAGCGGTAATAATTTCATCACCTGTTTTGACAGTGCTTCCAAGAGTGGCGGTTAGATTTTCAGCGATCGCATCATCGCTGACGGTAACTTCTCCCTTGACCCCGATTATTTTGGCCGTGGCTGACGAGGATTTCAACCAGGGTAATGGAAACATCAATTTACTGCCAGGCGGTAAAACCCGAGGATCGACAATTTTGTTCAAGGCTTGTAGATCGGGCAAATAGCGCATGCTGGATAAATAGCGCTCGCTAAGATCCCACAAGTTGTCGCCTGGCTCTACCGTGTAAACCCAGTCATCAGCATGTGCGGAAGAAAGCTGGATTAAGCATGCCGAAAGCAAGAAAAAACTGACGAATACAAATACGGGTTTGATGCGGTACCAATGTTGAAAGCAGTCCAATGCGGTGAGTCCTCCAAAATGTGTTGTACTTTGCGATCTTTAGGGTATTATCACAACCGTTCTCAAACCTGGATTGCAATAATTTACACACATTTGATCGCAGGTGGTGACTCTATAATCTTAGCTATTACTCTGTCAAGAATATCTTGACGCAGTTTATTTAATACTGATCGCAAAATATCATGAGTTCAAGAAAGAGTCCAGGTCTACTTTCCATCGCTCCCATGCTTGCGTGCACCGATCGTCATTTTCGTTATCTGGCCCGAATCATCTCGAGGCATATTTTTTTGTATTCGGAAATGATAGTGACCGGCGCACTGTTGCATGGTGACAGCGATAAGTTACTGGCACATCATCCGTCGGAAAGACCGGTTGCGATGCAATTGGGGGGGAGTGATCCGAAGCAACTAGCCGTTTGTGCAGAAATGGTAGAAGAAGCTGGCTACAATGAGGTGAATCTAAATATTGGTTGTCCCAGTGAAAAAGTACTCCAAGGCCGTTTTGGTGCCTGCCTTCTGGCTGAACCGGATCTAGTGGCAGAATGTGTGGCGGCTATGGTTGAAAATGTTTCTATTCCGGTAACGGTCAAAACCAGGATAGGAATTGACAATGATGATTCTTATGAAAGGCTTGCCGGATTCATTGATAGCGTTTCGGCCGCCGGATGTAATCTTTTTATCGTTCATGCCCGAAAGGCATGGCTGAATGGGCTTTCACCAAAACAAAACAGGGAAGTACCCCCGTTAAAATACGATACTGTTTATCGCGTCAAACAGGATTTTCCGGATCTGGATATTGTGATCAACGGTGGTATCACAACGCTCGAGCAAGCCAAAGCACATTTGGAATCTGTCAATGGCGTTATGATGGGGCGGGAAATTTATCAAAATCCTTATATCTTGGCGGGAGTGGATTCAGGCTTTTATGAGGATTACACAACAACGCTTACCCGAATTGAAGTGTTGGATACTTATATCGGATATGTCCAGGATCGGTTAAGCGAAGGTTACCGATTCAATTCAATGGCTCGTCATTTGCTCGGACTTTTCCATGGGGTTAACGGTGCCCGAGCATGGCGGCGTTATTTAAGCGATAACATTCATAGGGCTGGTGTTGATGAAAAATTATTGCAAATTGCAGTTGATAAAATCAGGTGAAAAATCGACATTGGGGCAGACGGAATGATCTCGACATTTTAGTCTGGATATACCTCTCGCGCCCAAGAATACCCACTTTCAGCGCACATCTTTTCGCAAAGGGCATCGTTGTAGAACCTTGAAAGAGATGACTCATCCTGCAGTTCTACGCCTAGTAGCCTGTCCGAGAATAGAGAACCTACTGCGGGAAAGTCCATTTTGGCCAGATTTCCCGATCATTTTCGTTAAATAGACCCACTGTTCGCCTCAAATGATCGAAAAATCTGACTCAAAATGGATTGCCCTCGCTGCGGCTTCTATTCTCGGACAGGCTCCTAGCCCTTCACGAAAATCTACCCACTCAAAACGGGCATTCTTGAACGCGAAAGGTATAAACCGCGCTTTCGGTATATACTAACGAACCTTTTGATTGTGACGAGTGACTCTATCGTGGAAAAGCTATTTGCCCAACTTTTAGAGAGTATTGGAGAAGATACAAGCCGGGAGGGTTTGGTTGATACCCCGAAGCGAGCAGCAGCAGCCTTCAAGTTTTTAAACGGCGGATACAATCAGAACCTCAAAGACGTATTGAACGGTGCTATTTTTCAGGCCGATACCGAAAATATGGTGATCGTAAAAGAGATTGAGTTGTATTCGCTATGTGAACATCACTTGCTTCCGTTTATTGGCAAATGCCATGTCGGTTATATTCCTCATGGTAAAGTCTTGGGCCTTTCCAAGGTGGCAAGAATTGTGGATATGTTTGCCAGGCGCTTGCAGATTCAGGAACGGTTGACAAAAGAAATTGCGGATACTATTAATGATGCTATTAAACCAAAGGGAGTTGCTGTCGTTGTCGAAGCGAAACACCTCTGTATGATGATGCGCGGCGTAGAAAAACAGAATTCCATTATGACGACCTCAGCAATGGTCGGCGCATTCCGAAATGAAATAAACACCCGCTCGGAATTTCTTAACCTTATTAGCCGTTGATCGATTGGGCTGTAAAGAGAGATAACTGCCCTTTGAAGAAGAAAACAGGCGTATTAATTGTTAATCTGGGTACCCCGGATCAGCCAACCACCCGAGCAATAAGGCGGTATCTCAGAGAATTTTTGTGGGATAACCGGGTGGTTCAGATTCCGAAAGTGATTTGGTGGTTTATCCTCAACTTTATTATCCTGGTCATTCGTCCTGGCAAATCAGTCCGTGGTTATCAGGAAATTTGGACTCCTGAGGGGTCTCCACTCATGGTGCATTCAATAGCACTTACTCAGCATGTGCGGGAATGCATTGAGGTAAAGCAGGGTCATGATGTACAGATTGAGTTGGCGATGCGTTACGGCAATCCGTCCATTATTGAGGGATTATCCGCTTTCCAGGACGGAAAAGTCGAACAACTGCTGATTGTACCTCTTTACCCGCAATATTCTTCGACATCATCCGGTACTGTATTTGAAAAGGTATTTGATAGCATCAAGAATTGGACGTATATCCCTGGTCTTCGAGTAATTTCAGACTACTACGACCATCCTCACTATATTACGGCCATAGTTGATTCTATTTCAGATTATTGGGAAACTAATGGACGCTCTCAACTATTGCTAATGTCTTTTCACGGATTGCCTGAAAAAAGCCGAGAGCAGGGTGACCCATACCACGATCAATGTCAAAAAACCGCAAAGCGGGTTGCCAACGATTTGGGATTAGATCAAACTGAATGGCGTATTGTCTTTCAATCTCGGTTTGGTTACCAAGAATGGCTCAAACCTTATTGTGTTGATGAGCTAAATATCCTACCTGGGCGAGGTATCGAGAGTGTTGATATTATTTGTCCAGGATTTGCAGTGGATTGCCTTGAAACACTTGAGGAAATCGCGTTAACGAACAGACAGATTTTTTTGCAAGCGGGTGGCAAACAATACCACTACATCCCGGCTTTAAATGCGAGTGAAGGGCATGTGGAAATGTTGACTGATTTAATAACGTCCGAAGATCGTTTCATTCCGGCGGATAGAATGAGAGAAAACGTCAAAATATCTAGTTCAAGGAGCCGTGGAGGTAACGGGCAATGATAGAACGAAACCGCGATTGTGGACTTTGCAGAGTCATGCGTAGTATGGCTTTTAGTGGGTTGGGGGGTGGAATAGGTGCTGTAGGGGCATTAGCTGTCGGTGCTTCCAGACAAAACGTTATGATGTCCGCCCTGGTTGTAGCCGCTATTTTTGTGTTTGGGCTGGCAAATAAAAAGAAGCGGTAAATAAATGACATTAATTATGACCTGAAAATGATGTGTCTTTTTATCCATCCTGCCCCTTATGTGAAAGAATCATCGCTCCTAAATAGCCGCACCCATCAATCAGCGATGCTTGTAACTGGCCTGGCATGAAATCACCTGAAGTTACTGATATCTCATCATTTTGGACAGAATCCCTTGCCGAAGAGCTACTGCGCTTTTTTTACGGGACGTCTAAAATGTGCGGAAACTGCCGCTGATTTGACCCATGAAACCTATTTACGTCTTCACCAAAGCGTCAAAAGATACCCGCCGGATAATGCACGCGCTTTGGCTTATCGCATTGCCCTAAATCTAGCGATTGACTACC
>JAZGGE010000076.1:0-24709 GCA_036480195.1 Methylococcales bacterium | reverse complement strand
CTATGCAGAATGAGAACAGGGCAATCAACCTGTTTTAGGTGGTTGAGAGTATTGTACTTGAATCGGCTGATCCATCTTACCGGTAAAAAGGGATATAATTTTGCCGCCATGTCTGGTACTGATGAGAAGGTAGCTTCGATTATTAAACCGCGTGGTTTATAGTGACTAGCAAGGTAAGAAGCAATTGAGCCGCCTAGAGAGCGACCAAACACGGTGATATTTTCAATGGGGATGTTTTTTTCCCCGATTAAAAATCTTAACGCCGCTTCAGCATCCAAATAACTACCTTGTTCAGAAATTTTACCGTCACTCAATCCGTATCCTCGATAATCGATAATAAAAACATTCATGCCGAGAGTGTGGAAGATTTTTATTGATTCCAGCCGGTGGGATATGTTGCCTGCATTGCCGTGTAGAAACAGTAAAGTGCCTCGGTTCGCTAAGGCGGGTACGAACCAGCCATGGAGTAAAAATCCGTCGCTGGTCTGGAATTTGATGTCCTCATAGATCAGGCCAATCTCTTTGGGAGTAGTTTCGAGTACTTTTTCGGGGTAATAGAGCATGCTCCCCTGAAAAATCCAGAGAAATAGAGTGAAAACACTAAGTATGGAAACGATAGCAATGAAAATAGATATAATTGTACTCAAAGGATTTCTCCGTAAATTGTTGTGCTCTGTAGATTAATAAGTCTTAGTTCTACTTTGTCACATTTAAGCTTTTCACCCTTGTGTAGGGTGGGTATCGCCCATCACATTCCATCTGGTCATGAATCTGGTGGGCAGTGCCCACCCTACATTGGAAATCTGACAAAGTAGAATTAGGCTATTATTCTATTGGGAGTTTCGGGAGAAGAGAAATTGGTGGTGAGGAATGAAAACTTGACGATGTAGAAATAATGTTCGAGTGGATTGAGCAGAATAGCCAATGGGTCTATAGCATGACAGCGATAGTGAGTTAAGCTTCTGGGAGTTAGCCGCCTAAAAAAAGTACCACAATAAGGGTTTATTCCGGTAAAATCGTGCGCAATTACTTACGGCAGAACTTCGATTCCTAAATGGGTTACTGCCAAGTGATTTTTAAAATTATTATTGTATAGTTGATTAACAGATTATAGGAATAACGCTACCTTAAGATGAAAACGCAATACAATTCCGAGGTTTCTTCAGGTTTCGGTAAGCATACCGCTGCGATCATAGGAGAAAATGACTTCGATTCAATGTTCGGATCCTTGGTTGATATCGAAGACAATGACGCTAGTCAACTCAAGAAGGCCGTTTACGAACCCAAGGATTACTTACAAGGCTATCTGCAATCGGCTTATAAAACTGCCTATGCGCGAAAAAAGGTAGTACGAGTGGAATTGAAAGGACAATGGTCAATTATTGTTAATCCACTAAACCATGAAGTCCTGATTGATTGTGATGAGGAACGCTTGCGTACATATTGTCAGCAACCTGTTTCTAATCCCATTTCTATCGAACCGGTTGGGAACAATAAGCCAGTGAGTGAGGAGAAAGTTAGTCAGTCGCATACCATGGAGTCTTTCCTTTGGAAGGTGGCGCTGTGGTCGTCTCGTGGCCGATTTCCGACCAATATAGATCCAACGCAGCAGGTAAGTTTGATCCGGTGGCCGAATGTAACGCGATGTACCATTACACCTCATATATTAAATATTTCTGCATTATTAGTAGAAAGTCCTCATTCATTGCTCCAGGTCGCGGATATTTTACAAATTCGAAAACAATATGTTTTCGCTTTTTTTAGCGCAGCCTATGCCTTAGGTTATGCGAAAGAGGAAGGAAACAAGAGATCTGATAATAAAAATTCTGATCTGATTGTCAATGACTCAGATCCAGATATCGAAAATGTGCATGTGGATAAAACATTTAAAAGAAAAAAACGAAAAAAATCGAAAAGGGAGGCAAAAAATAGGGGGAAGGAAGTTTTCGTCAGGAAAAAGGCTGTAAAAAAAGAGTGGAGGGACAGGGTGGCTAGGACAATAGATGTAAAAAACAGGCGAAAGGGAATTTTGGATAGATTGCTTCGTCTATTCAGACGTTCAACATGATATTACGGTAGCGACTATGGATGATTACAAAATAGTATTCACAGGCCCGGTTGGCGCCGGTAAAACAACGGCAATTTCTTCTGTTAGTGATATTGCCCCCATGAAAACAGAGCAATTGCCTACCGATGAAACGAGAAAACGCAAAAGCAGCACGACGGTAGCGATGGACTATGGTATTTTCAATGTGGAGGGAAAACGTCGTATCCACTTGTATGGTACACCTGGTCAGGAGCGGTTTAACTTTATGTGGGATATTTTATCAAAAGGTGGGAAAGGGCTTGTTCTTTTGGTTGATAATGCAGATGCTAATCCATTTGAAAAAATGCGGTTTTATTTAGATGCTTTTGCTGAATTTATCGAAAAAACAAGAGTGGTTATCGGAGTTACCCGAATGGATCTAAGCGCCTATCCACGAATAGACGATTATCATGAGGTTCTTGGCCAGAGTGGTTTAAAAACAGCAGTATTTGACGTTGATGCTCGGGTGAAACAGGATGTGTCGCTCTTAGTGCAGTCACTGGTTTATTCGATTTCTGTTGGTAAATCGCAAGAGCGAAAGTAGGTTTTCTATTCTCGGGCAGCCTCCTAAGGGAGCACCACAGGTTTAGTAAAAACGTAGTCACTACCCTTAACAGTTATATGACAATTAAAACACTTTTGAACGGATGAGGCATCTTCGCCAAACGGCTTAAGGTCAGGCGCGACCCAGCGTGCGTATCCCCAAGTGCCGGTGCTCCGATAGGTTTTAGAATTTTTTATCATAAATTCGATATGAACCAGTTCCCCTGGAACAATGGCCGTTTCCCATTTAGGATGTATAGCATCCTTCCAAACCACTTTTGCCAGAATAGAACCTTCAGGCCAGGGGTTGGTCTTTCCTGAACGGGCAGCATTGATCGCGATATTGTTACCTAATATCGCCCGTAAGGTATTGTTATCCTGGCGGTGCGAGGTTCCGATTAGCCGCCAGTTTTTATAACCTTTCGGAAAGCTAATATTATTTAGGGTGGGTTCAGGATTTATTGGGGCAGCGGCCGATAGGAAAGGAATTAATAGAAGCGCAATGATTATAGTGGTTTTTTGGGGTTTCATAGTATATTTTACCTCTCGCGCTCAACAATACCCATTTTTAGCGCGCATCATTTCGTGAAGAGCGTCGTTGTAGAATCTTGAAAGAGATGACTCTTCCTGCGGTTCTACGCTTAAGGAGGGGCTGTCCGAGAATAGAGAACCTACTGCGGAAAAGCCCATTTTGGCCAGATTGTCCGATCATTATCGTTAAATATCCCACTATTTGCCTCAAATGATCGAAAAATCTGACTCAAAATGGATTTCCCTCGCTACGGCTTCTATTCTCGGGCAACCTCCTGTCATAGGAATGAGCAACATTCCTATAGCTGACTAGCTCTTCACGAAAATCTACCCACTCAAAACGAGCATTCTTGAACGCGAAAGGTATATCCTCCTTCTGGATAGGGAAATGCGTGAAAGAACATGATTTTACCTGACATTTTATAGTACTTCAATCCACTGCTCCTTCCGATTATAACAAAGGACACAACCTTTCTTATCCCACATAGCGAGGACTAATCTCTCCCCAGAAGTTCCGTTGATATCGAGAGTATGAACCGCAGGACGATGAGTATGTCCATGAATGAGGCGGGTGACACGGTACTTTTCTAATGTTCGTTTCACTGTAACCTCGTTTACATCCATAATCTCCTGAGTCTTTTTTTTCTTATGGAAATAACTGCGCAACCGATACCATTTGGCGGCGGCTAGGCGAATTAAAAGAGGTTTGGATAGTACATGATGACGCCATTCTGCTGTGTGGGATTTAGCTCGGAATTCCTGGTAACGAATGTCATCGCTGCATAAAAGGTCGCCGTGCATAAGTAGTGTTGGCGTACCATAAAGATTGATGACGTGGTAATCACCAAGGAGCGTGAGTCCACATTGTTCGGCGAAACAAGCATTAATCAGAAAATCCCGATTTCCCGACTGGAAAAAAACCTGGGTTCCACTATCTGATAGTCGTCGTATAGCCGTAATTACTTCCTTATTGGGAGGACTTGGGTCATCATCACCAACCCAAACATCGAACAGGTCCCCAAGAATATAGAGTTGTTCGGCATCTGTTGCCCGATGTTCAAGAAATTGCAGGAAACATCGGGTGATATCGGGCCTGGATTGCTTCAGATGCAAATCAGAAATAAATAGCGTTTCTTGCACCAGATTCGTATTATTCAGAAATCAGAGTAGCTTTAGTGATCACAATGTCAGTTTTAGGAACATCTTGGTGCTGGTCTTTAGAGCCGGTAGGTATTTCTGCCATCTTATCGACAACATCCATACCTTCAATGACCTTGGCGAAAACTGCGTAACCCCAGCCTTGTGGGGTAGGGCTGGTATGGTCAAGAAAACCGTTATCTTTATAATTGATAAAGAATTGAGCCGTTGCTGAGTGGGGGTCGCCGGTTCTCGCCATCGCCAACGTTCCCTTGAGATTTTTTAAACCGTTTTCTGCTTCATTATTAATTGGGCTTCGAGGGGTTTTTTGACTGAAATCAGTGGTAAATCCTCCGCCCTGGGCCATAAATCCTGGAATGACACGATGAAAAATAGTGCCATCGTAAAAGCCATCATTAACGTATTCGGCGAAGTTCTTACTTGATAGCGGGGCTTTCGCTCGATCGAGTTCGATGAGAATGGTACCAACGGTAGTCTCCAGTTTTACTTTAGTGGCTGTTTCTGTCATTGATTTATTACCTGCTGCTAGGGTAATTGTTGAAAAAAGAAAAAAGGCAAAGAATTGAAAAAATGCTGTTTTCATCCGCGATCCTGCATTTATAAAAAAACTAATTGTATTGTTTTTAAATGCGATAAGGAAGATATGTTTACAAATAGGTTCTACAGCGACTTGCCGGGATAAACTGGCAAGTGATAATACTTTTCGACCCAAATTGAAAAAGATTAGAGTGAGAGCTATAAACAGTATTTCATAATTGACAGAAATCACGTAGAATAATCTGTTTTGCATTTTCAGCTAAAAAGTTATTGAGGAATGAGATGGTAACCATTCGTTTATCCCGAGGGGGAATGAAAGATCGCCCTTTTTATCACGTCGTCGTCGCCGATAGCAGAAGAGCCCGTGATGGCCGTTACATCGAGCGACTAGGCTTTTTTAACCCAAACGCAACAGGCAGTGAAGAGCGCCTTCGTCTCAACAGCGAACGTATCCAATATTGGGTTTCCCAGGGTGCTCAGCCTAGCGACCGTGTTGGTCATTTAATAAAGCAGCATAAAAAATCCACTGTACTTGCAGCCGAACAAGCATAGCGGATCAGCACTGAAGGAAGTGGTACAGTCGGCTTTGGCCGTATAGTTCACGGGAGATGGTTTCGTCCCCCTTTCTTATTTTAAAACACTACAAACAGTGATTTACGTCGACTATGGATTGAGAATTCATTGCCAATGAATCAATCTGGACTTGTTGATGTGGGTAAGGTTTCAGCACCCTATGGGATAAAAGGCTGGTTGAGGATGATGTCGTACACAGAACCTCGGAAGAATATACTGAACTATTCACCTTGGTTGTTGGGTAAGAAGAACGGGGATTATTCTGAATGGCAGGTGGAAGACGCCCGGCTTCATGGCAAAGGTCTTATCGTTAAATTCGAAAATATTGAAAACCCTGAAAGTGCGGCGAAACTATCTGGCTTGATTGTTGCCGTTGTTCGAGATCAATTGCCGGAAGCAGCGGAAGGAGAGTATTTTTGGATTGATCTTATTGGATTGGCTGTAATAACAATTACGGGATTTAATCTGGGGGAAGTGGATTATTTGATCGAGACCGGTGCCAATGACGTACTGATCGTTAAAGGTGAGCGGGAGCGGTTAATCCCTTTCGTTCAAGGCGATGTGATAAAGAATATTGATCTAAAAAGTAGGGTAATTACTGTTGATTGGGATCCAGATTTTTAGCATTCCCTGATTTGATCTCACCCACTACCACTCTCTATTAGTAAGCGAGTTGTATTGGGTGCAAAAAAATGGGTGTAGATATTTATGCGCTTTGATGTTATCACCCTCTTTCCAGAAATGATCGATAATGCGGCTCGAACCGGTGTTACTGGAAAGGCAGTAGAGAAGGGGATTGTTGAACTTAAGACATGGAATCCCAGAAATTATACCCACGACAATCATCGAACAGTGGATGATCGTCCTTATGGTGGTGGGCCAGGGATGGTCATGAAATATGAGCCGGTTTTTGATGCGATTCAGGCTGCAAAAAAAGATTCTGCCCAATCTGTAAGTGTTGTGTTCTTATCACCTCAGGGCAGGCAATTGACCCAACAAATTGTAGGAGGTTTTTCTGAACGGTCGCGCATAATTCTGTTGTGTGGGCGTTACGAAGGAATCGATGAACGATTGCTTGAAGCCGAAGTCGACGAAGAATGGTCTTTGGGAGACTACGTGATAAGTGGTGGGGAGCTAGCTGCGCTAGTCGTTATTGATGCGGTGACACGGTTGTTACCTGATGTTTTAGGCGATAAGAATTCTGCGCAACAGGATTCTTATATGGGGGGATTGCTTGATTATCCGCACTATACCCGACCTGAACAAATCGCTGGCCAAAACGTTCCTGATGTGTTGCTAGGTGGGAATCATGGGCAAATAGAGGAATGGCGGATGAAGCAGGCACTGGGACGAACCTGGATGCGCCGCAATGATTTACTGGAAAGATTGGATCTTAACGACAAGCAACAGCGGTTATTAGCGGAATTTATTACTGAGTTTAAATTTAGACAGACAGAAACTGAGGATTGAACGATGAGTACTATCATTAAAGCATTAGAAGAACGGCAGATGAAAAAGGATATTCCGGATTTCAGCCCCGGAGATACTGTAGTCGTTCAAGTCAAGGTTAAAGAGGGAACACGGGAACGGCTTCAAGCCTTTGAGGGCGTGGTTATCGCCAAACGGAACCGTGGACTCAATTCAGCCTTTACCGTTCGTAAAATATCCCATGGTGAAGGGGTTGAAAGGGTTTTTCAAACCCATAGCCCGATCGTCCAGGAAATTAAAGTCAAACGTCGGGGGGCGGTGCGTCGGGCAAAGCTATATTATCTTCGGGAGCTCACAGGTAAAGCCGCGCGTATTAAGGAAAAAATTTAGAATACTTGTCCGATATATCTCTCGCATTCAAGAATACCCATTTCTATCGCGCATCTTTTCGCGAATAACATCGTTGTAGATGCGTGAAATATATGGTTTTTCCTGTGCTCATCCCTCGACGATAACCCACTCAAAATGGGTGTTCTGGAACGCGAAAGATATATTAACGAAGGCGGCTCAATGTCGCCTTTTTTGTTTGTGAGGGTCAGGCGAGATTTCCGTCAAAAATATCTGGTCTCGCAGTATTATTTTTACTCCCTTTGCAGGAGTTAAGTTTTTGAGATCAGGGCAGAATCCTCTAAATATCTATAGCCTGTTGATTCTCTGTTACCCTCCCTATAGGTAGACCAATGTGAACAGCGAGTCGAATAAGCTGATTGAAATGTTTCAGGACGCTTTATGGGTTGAACAGGGCTTAAGCGAGAATACCCTGAAATCTTATGGTACCGATTTACATTTGTTTGCAGGATGGTTAAAGGATAAAAGTCTGCTTCAAGTAAGGGAATACGATATTTCGGACTATCTGGCATTAAAGTTTAGGCAAGGTAGAAGTTCTCGTTCGAGCGCGCGGTTGGTTTCCACTCTCAGGCGTTTTTTTGGTTACTGGATTCGAGAAGGCCGAATAGATGAGGATCCTTGTGGCGGTATTGATTTACCTAAAATTGGTAAACCTCTGCCTGGCACGTTAAGTGAGCGGGATGTTGAAAGTTTGATCAAGGCTCCGGCCATCGATAATCCACTGGGTTTTCGGGATCGTACCATGCTGGAATTACTCTATGCCACAGGGTTGCGAGTTTCTGAACTAATCGGGGTACGTTGTGAGTACCTGAATCTGCGGCAAGGCGCTGTCCGGGTTACCGGCAAGGGAAATAAAGATCGATTGGTGCCGGTAGGTGAACAGGCGCTGGATTGGCTTGGTTCGTATCTGGAGCAACAGCGTTCTACATTACTAGGCAACCATCAATCCGATTATTTATTTGTAACCAAGCGAGGCGGAGCAATGACCCGGCAGGCTTTTTGGTATGTAATCAAGCGGTATGCTAAAAAAGCCGGCATTGAAAAACCGATATCACCCCATACCCTGCGACATGCTTTTGCCACCCATTTGTTGAATCATGGGGCTGATCTACGGGTAGTGCAATTGTTACTGGGACATAGCGACTTATCTTCAACCCAGATCTATACCCATATTGCGACAGAACGGTTGAAAAATATACACGAGAAATTTCATCCCAGGGGGTAATAGTTAACGATGTCAGATTGTAAGATTCACTCAACGGCGCTTGTCGCAGAATCAGCGAAATTGGGGAAGGATGTCAAGATCGGTCCCTATGCGATTATTGAGGAAGATGTTGAGATTGGAGACCATTGTTTTATTGACGCTCATGCTATCGTCCTTAGTCACGTACAGATGGGTTCAAGGAATCATCTGCATCCCCATACAGTTATCGGAGGGCTTCCCCAGGATGTCAGTTTCGATTCGGAGGTGCTGAGTTACGTCGTAATTGGAAATGGAAATGTTTTCCGAGAAGGTATCACGGTTAATCGAGCGACCGAGCAGGGTGGCTCAACGAACATCGGCTCAGATTGTTATTTTATGAACAATAGTCACGTTGCCCATGATTGCAAGGTCGAGAGCAATACCTACTTCGCGTCAGGCGCTACGATTGGCGGCTTTGTTACCGTCGGAGAGCGAGTGTTTCTCGGCGGCGGTGCGATGGTGCATCAATTTTGCCGGGTGGGTGAATTGGCGATGGTGTCGGGGGTTATTGGTGTACCCCAGGATGTTATTCCCTTTTCTATGATTGCGGGTGGCACTCCCGGAAAACACTATCGGCTTAATACCATTGGGCTTCGGCGGGCAGGAATAACGGGGGAGCGTTACAAATCACTCACAAAAGCATTTGATTGTTTGAAGAAAGGGAGGTCAATTGATGCTGTGACTGAAACCGAAGAGGTTGTGCGGTTGAAGATATGGCTAGGGGCGAAGTCTAAACGAGGTATAAGTGCCTTTGTCTCATTGAAAAAGAAGGGCGTTCAGGAATGAAAAAGCTGAAATGTGCGGTGGTCGGTGGTGGCTATTTAGGAAAGTATCATGCCGAAAAGTATGCGGCGCTCCCTGAATGTGATCTTGTTGCTGTTGTTGACATTGATGAATCCGTTGCCAAGACAGTGGCGGAGAAATTTGGTGCCAAAGGTTTGGGGGATTATAAGCAAATATTAGGCAAGGTGGATGCCGTTAGTATCGTAGTTCCCACTACATTGCACCACAAAGTTTCTCTCGATTTTCTTGAAGCCGGAACCCATGTTTTGGTGGAAAAACCTATCACAGTAACGCTTGATGAGGCGGAAGATCTCATTCAAGCCGCAAAAAAACACGACCGTGTTCTTGCGGTAGGCCATCTTGAACGTTTTAATGCCGCATTGTTAAGCCTGGATCTTAAGGATAAGCCGGTGTTTATCGAGTCACATCGTCTGTCGCCTTTTAATCCTCGCGCCAACGATGTAAGTGTGGTGCTGGATCTGATGATTCACGATATTGATATTATTCTTGAAATTGTCGGATCAGAATTGGACAGAATTGACGCCAGTGGTGCTCCGGTTTTAACCCAGGACACCGATATCGCAAACGCCAGATTGGTTTTTAAGAATGGCTGTGTAGCCAACGTTACCGCCAGTCGAATCAGCATGAAATCTGAGCGAAAAATGCGCTTGTTCAAAAAAAATGCTTATATCTCCGTCGATTTTCAAAATCAGGTATTGGTGAAAGCAGAGAAAGGAGAAAAGGAGATTTTTCCAGGTGTTCCTGAATTCACAACGGAAGAATCAGTATTCGAAAGTGGCGACTCGTTATTGGAAGAAATCAAACACTTTGTGGAATGTATCAAGGAAGGGCGCAAGCCTCTGGTTTCAGGAGAAGATGGCAAACGGGCATTGGCAACTGCAATGGAAATCACTGATCTATTAAGGAACGGGAAATAAATAACTTATACATTCTAGCTTGCCTTTTTGTCCGTCTTCATTCGTATAGAAACAGTTACATAGCCAGCTATGTGCCCGTTGCTATACGAATGAAGACAAACAAAAATTCTGCGCCATAATGTACAATTTATTTATTTCCCGTTCCTCAGTCAAAAAGCGTTCCAAGATTGACTACTAAAAATACCTTCAATGTGATGCTTGTCGCCGGTGAAGCTTCTGGCGATACCCATGCCGCCAATATGTTCACCGAACTGAAAAAACGGCTTCCAAATGTGGTTGGGATGGGTATGGGCGGTTCTAATATGGCTGCGGCAGGTATTGACCTACGTTTCAACTCGTCAGAAATTGGAGTTATTGGCATGGTGGAGGTTCTGCGACACTATCCCGATATTAAGCGTGCCTTAACACTGATGCAAAAGGTTGCCTGTGAGGAAAAACCTGACCTGCTAATCTGCGTTGACTATAAAGAATTCAATTACAAATTGGCCAAAAAAGCCAAGGCGTGTGGGATTAAAGTTCTTTTCTACGTTAGCCCTCAAGTTTGGGCTTGGCGGCCAGGAAGAGTTAAGAAGTATGGGAAGATTATTGACATGATGGCAGTGATTTTTCCGTTCGAAGTCCCTTATTACGAAGCCGAATCGGTTCCCGTCCGTTATGTCGGCCATCCCTCGGTGGATAAGGTGCATCCTCGCTATTCAAAAGGAGATGCGATGAGGCGCTTTGGGTTGGATTCCAGAAAGAACGTAGTTGGTATTTTTCCCGGCAGTCGGGTTAATGAAATAAAAAGATTACTTCCCGTTATGTTGGCAGCGGCGAAGATGTTGCAGCTGGAATTTCCGGAAGTTCGATTTGTCCTTTCCCAAGCACCCTCCGTTAATGATGAACTTTTAGGCGGTTATTTGCAGTCTGAAAAGTTGCCCATCAGAGTCGTCAAAAGCGAAGTTTACGATGTAATACAGTGTTGTGATGCAATTATGACATCGTCTGGAACGGCGACATTGGAAATGGCACTCATGGGTGTACCGATGGTTGTTTCTTATCGGCTCGCTTGGCTTACTTATATCCTTGGACGGTTATTAGTCAAAACGCCTTATATTTGTTTGGTGAACATTATTGCGGGGAAAAAAATTGTTGAAGAGTATATTCAATACGAAGCAACGCCGAACGCTATGAAAGAGGAAATAGCAAGAATATTAACGAATGAAGGCTACGCGGCGCGTATGTGCTTCGAACTCGCGGATGTGAAGAATAAGCTAGGGTCGGGTGGAGGGTCGGAGAACATGGCGCGACTTGCTGCCGAGATGTTGAAGGGAAATAATATGGCATGACCAAAAAATTTGAAGAAATCCTATTTCTGGTTTTTTTTGTGCTTATCCTACCCGATTCGGTTGTTGCCCAGCAGGGCCTTGTAACAGCTCAAGCCGCTGTTAAAACAGTTAAATTAACTGGCTTCACCCGGGCACGTACCGTACTGACGCTGGCAACGGAAATTTCAGGAAAAGTTGAAAAAATACTGGTAGATGTCGGTGATCCGATACCAAAAAATCGGCAATTCGCCTGTCTCGATGAAACATTTATCAATTTGGATATTGCTGAAAACCAGGCTGAATTGAGGCGGGTCGATGCTGAGGTAACTTATTTCAAGAAACAGGTTTCCCGCCACCAAATGTTAATAACTCACAATAGCACGGCACAAAGTCAGTTGGATGATGTTGAGCGTAGCTATGCCATTTCGCGCAGCCAATATGCTGCCCTTACAGTGAAGGGTAAGAGATTAAAGGAGCGAAAAAAACGTCATTGTACTACCGCTCCCGTGGGGTGGAACGTCATTGAACGTAGCGTAGAGCCTGGCCAATGGTTGGATGTTGGAGATCGGATTGGAACTGTCGGTGATTTTTCACAAATGTTAATTCCTTTAGCTCTTTCCATGGCTGAATATCAGGTGATCCGAAAATCCGCAAATAGGCTACAAATTCAATTGTTGGATATGAATGCCACTGTTCCAGCACATTTAGAGAGAGTTTCACCTGCATTCGATGAGCAATCTCGAAAAATCATGATTGATTTACAGGTCGGCAAAGGAATTAGTGAGCGCCGAGGTGGGTTGCGTGCTCAATTGATCCTTAATATTCCGATTCAAACCGGAGCCGTAGTAGTACCTGAAAATGCCATTCAGAAACGCTACGAAGAATATTGGTTAACGCGATCCAATGGCAAGGAAATCAAGGTTAACTATCTTGGGCGGAATGATGAGAATCGGGGCGACGGTGTCGCCAGGGCAAAGGTTGTTTCACCTGATGTCCATCCAGGCGATCAATTTCGCATTCGCGATCAGGCAAAATAACAAACTGCTATGGAATCCGTTGTTCGCTTTTCTTTGAAACAGAGGGTTTTTTATAACCTTATGTTCATCGTCTTGACAGTGGTTGGCGCCGTTGCTTTGTTTAGTCTGCCTTCTGAACGTTTTCCTAACATCAATTTTGGTGAAGTTGTAATTGCTACCTATTTTCCAGGGGCGTCACCTGATGAGGTGGAAACATTAGTGACTCGGGAAATTGAAGAGGTTCTGGAATCCATTCAGGATATTGAATGGGTCAAAGCGTCGTCATATCCTGAGCGTTCTCGTATCCGGCTGAAGTTTACAGACGATTCGAACTACGACGCACTCTACAACGAAGTGCGCTTTAAGGTTTTGAATATGCTGGATGAGCTGCCGGAAGAAATAGATCCACCGAATATCCGCGATACCAAAATAGAGGATTACCTGCCAGTAATCGCAGTGAATATTGCTGGAGATCATGATAATCGGGCGCTTACTCTTATTGCAAAAGAGCTTAAGACTGCTTTGATGCAGGTTTCCGGTATAAAGGAAGTTCAGTTGTCCGGAGAATATGAGCGTGAATTTCACATTCATCTTGATCCGGCCCGGCTTAAGACCTATGGGCTTAGTTTCGACGTTGTGGCTACAGCGCTACAAAATGCCAATATCTCAATACCAGCGGGTGATTTCACTAATCACTCAGGGGAGTTTATCGTTAAGGTCGACGAAAAATTCCGAACCAGAAAACAGGTTGTTTCTACTATTATAAGGCGGGATTCAGATGGCAGTTTTGTCCGCGTAGCCGATGTTATTAGCCGTGCCGGGCTCGACTACCGAGAACCCAATGTTATTTCTTCTTTGAACGGTAATAATTCTATCGTTTTGCAAGTGATTAAAACGACCTCCAGCAGTGCGTTAGACATCAAGGATAGTGTGTTGGTAGCCGTGACAGCATTTGAACCTGTCGCTACACGCCATGGCGTGGAGGTTACTCTTAATCAAGATTCTACAGTTCAAATAAAGGACAGCCTCCACACCCTGGGGATCAATATGCTGGTGGGCATATTTCTTGTCATGCTTATCATTTGGTACTTCATGGGGTTGCGTAACGCGGGTTTGATTTCAATCGGAATTCCGTTTTCTTTCATGATTACCATGATAATCATGTATGTTACCGGCAACAGTTTGAACGAATTGACCTTGTTCTCTTTTGTTCTGGTTACCGGCATTATTGTTGATGATGCTATCGTGGTGACGGAAAATATCTATCGGCATATTCAGGAAGGCAAGCCTTTAGAGGAAGCAATCGTTACCGGAACGACTGAAGTGGCAGTACCTGTTATAGCAGCAACGATGACCACGGTAGCCGCTTTTTTACCGATGCTGGTGATGACCGGTAGTACTGGCGAATTTTTTGCCTTAATTCCCAAAGCAGTTACTTTCGCTCTTATTGCATCCTTAGTCGAATGTCTGCTTATTCTGCCAATTCACTATCTGGATCTCGGCCCCAGACCTTTAGAGCCGAACAAGGATAATCCTGTAGGAAAAGACAATAGTGTACTCAGCGTAGTACGTCGGTTAACAGGGCAGCTACTTAGTTTGACGATGCGGTTTCGTTATAGCAGTATATTCGTAGTCTTTATTGCATTTTTAACGGCAATCGCTATTTTCGCTGTTTCCATTAGTGGAACACTACCCTTGATACGCATCAAGTTCTTCCCGGATGACTATAGCTTGTACTATGTTGATCTTAAAGGGCCGACTAATACGCCGATCGAAGTTATAGATACGGGCATCAAGGAAATCTCAAAATTTGTTATTAACGATGGTATTGGAATGGCGGCTTCTACTGCTGGATTTGCCGGTTTCTACATGAACGAAGATTACGAGCAAGTCTTTGGCAACAACTATGGAACTGTTGTTGTTACCATGCCCGCAAAGAGCGACCAGACATTCGATGATCCCATGACCCATTTGGATAACATGCGGGAGGGCTTAAAAAAGGTGTTCGAAAAGGATGGATTCACAGTACATATCCATCCACAAACCGACGGGCCACCCACTGGAAAAGATCTCAATGTCCGTGTGCTTGGAACCGATAGTGATGCAATAGACAGTATGGCTTCAGAACTTTTCAACTATATTCGGGATAATCCCGATATTGGCCCCCATCTGGTAGAACTGGAAGATGATCGTGGTAAACCCAAGCAAGTATTCCGCTTTCAATTGAGGCATGATCGAATTAGTGAGTATAACCTGGACAATACCAGCGTAGCTCGGTTGGCTGCCAGCGTTCTGGATGGCCGGTATATTGGAAAATTCAGGCTTAGCGACGAAGAAGTCGATTTAAAGTTATATATTGATCCGAAGTTTATGACGGAACCTGAAGATGCACTTGCCGTCCCGTTAATTGAACATGCAAGTGGGCCATTACGTCTTGGAGATGTCACGTATGGAAAAATAGAAAACGAACCTGGGGAAATAAATCGCTACCAGAATCGCAGGGCAGTGAGCATTAAAGCCAATATCAAAACCGCTGCGCCGACGTCGACCCCAGCAATCGTAAGCAAAATAAAAACCTTTTACGAATCAATACGGGAACGTTATCCGGGCACCAGCGTTATTTTTGGCGGCGAGCATGAAGATACTCAAAGGTCATATACCTCACTCACCCATGCTTTTATTATTGCGGTACTTATAATGTACGTGATACTCGCAGCTCAGTTCCAGTCCTATTTGCAGCCGTTGATTATTCTATCCGCCATTATTTTTGCTTTGGTTGGCGTCGTGTTTGGCAAGCTAATCACCCAGTCACTATTTACTGTCAATAGTTTTATTGCGGTCATTGGTGTTGCCGGTGTTGTGGTGAACGATTCGTTGGTGTTAATCGACTTTATCAACAAGAGTTATCGGAGTGGAATGACCCGGCGTGAAGCGATTGAAAAAGGTGTGCATACCCGACTCCGCCCGATATTGCTAACCACCTTAACGACGACATTAGCACTTTTACCCATGGCAATTGGTATTCCAAGTTATTCCCCTGTTTGGGGTGCTATGGCATCAACATTCGTCGCCGGGCTTGCAACCGCTACGACGTTGACGCTGTTTATCGTGCCGGTATTGTGGGATTTGGTGCAGGGGTTGCAAGAGCGAGGGGAAAAACGACAATTGATTTGAATAGCGAGTAGCAGCAGAAGCATCGGTGGTTTGGGGCTTTCTAACCCGTCAAGATTATTTTTTTGAGTTAGAAAGCCGATAAGCGGTAATCTTTGTTGCTAGAATCTACTTCATGTTTTATATCCCTGTCGCAGCGATACGACCAGCCCCCGTCAGCTGTGATGGCAACAATTGACTGATAACCCGACTCCAGCGCGTTACCCCAGCTGTACCCACAAAGACCAAATCTCGCGGTTGGAGTTGGAAGTGTTCTCCCAACACCAAGGCATCAGGAGATTCTGCATCCAAATGGTAGATAGTCCTCTCACCCGGTTTATTTGGATTACCCCGAGCAACATAGATACGACCTGGGTTAGATGTAACCTGATCGACTCCGCCTGCCTCTGCTAATGCCTCTGTCAATGAAATAGAACGCCGATTTTGACCTATAAGAACAGATACCTGTCTGTATAGTTCCCCCATAACATAGACTTTTCGAAAATTTTGATCGGGGATGTGCAAGATATCGCCATCACGCAATACCATATTCTGGTCAACTTTGCCGTCTTTCAAGACTGCGAGCAAATCGATAGGGAACAATTTCTCGTTACGCGTCAAGGTTGCCCCCGTCAAGTCGGCTTCTGGCGTGACCCCATCCGATAGCCCTAGTGCTCGTACTACAGTAAGTGGGATATCAGTTATCGGCTGTGGGCCTGGAGTTTTGACCTGTCCTAGAATATAGGCATTCTGGCTACGAAAACCGGCTATTCTTACATCCAATTGAGGGTTTTGGATAAAGCCGGAAATTTTCTCTGTCAAGCTTTCGCGGATCTGAGTTAACGTTTTTCCAGCCACGTCCAGAGTGCCAACGTGTGGATAAAATATGGTACCGTCTTCCGATACCAAGTGTCCGGTAGACTCAGCGCTCCTAAACTGACCGGCTGGAATGGTGAGCTCTGGATGGTCCCACACAACTATGCTCAATACATCACGTGCACCGATCAAGTAGTGGTATTCTTGCTGATTCGGAATGTCGTCAGAATTGACTTGACGTATCCGCGGTCGATTCCGATCCACAGTCAATTCCTGAATCAGATTTGCAGTAATGGGTACTATTGCCACCCCTGGTACATCCACCGGTGGGTTCATCCTCAATCCGGTACAGCCAGAGAGAAGCATAATTACAATAAAACCGACCAGAATTGTGTTCATTATTGTCTTATTCATATTTGACCTCAATGTCTTTCGTTTTAACCTGGACTCTCGGATTCAGGTTTAATAGCTTAGGAACCACCATTAAATAAAATTTGAAACTGACTTGTCTTTTTATCCATCTTTCGCGTTGTACAAAGAGTTGCATAGCTTGCTATGCGTCTCTTTGTACGCCTTGAAGATAAAAAAAATCCAGCACCAGTTTCGTATTTTATTTAGTTCTGGTTCCTTAACCTTATCTAACAAGGAGTGTTTGTCTTTTGTCAGGTCTTGGAAAACCACTGGCATTTTAGTGGTATCCCACCCGATTGCCAACATTAGTTTTTTTCATATGAGTCCAATCAGTCCAGCACATGTTTTTACCGCATCGTGTGGGTGATCCGTCCCAATAATGGGTTCCATAAAAATAATCGACCAAAGGCAATTGCCAGGTATCGTCTCCCTCAGGTGGGAAATCAGCTTGATCGTGTAGCCACTGATAGGCGCGGAGCAAGGCTTTGTCACCCCAATAAAATGAATTATAACCCGCCCGATGAAGAATCACTGCTTGGACAATAGCACCTTGTAATCCTTCGTAGACATAATTTTCTTTCGGTGGCGGCCATTGAAAACTACCACTACGACGTTGGTCGTCGGGTAGTATGCCGCCAATAGGATGACCAAGTTTCCTGCAGTCCTTGGGGTTAATGCCCACAGGTCTTAATGAATCACATTGCCAGGACAGATCATCACCGTATTTAAAACCAGCATATGTTGTTCGATCACCTAAGTAACCCTTGAAAACTCTCGATATTTTTTCGAGTTCATTTTGATCGTCAAGATACACAGCAATCGCTGCACGACTGGCCCCAGCATGAGTGCCCCAATTGTTGGGACGATCCTCATGAGTCGAACGAAGGGTTCTCGATTTCAAAACCGTTGTCGATACTTGGCTCAGCCATGCTTGAAAAACTCGATTGAAGTCCGGTGGAAGACCGACAAGATCGGCGGCTATAACATAAGCTACCAGATTTCGTCCTAACGATAACGTTTTACCACCTTCTTCAGTACCAATTGTCTGTTGAAGTTGTTCGATAACATTCTCACGGTATCTCTCAGTTCCGGTTCGAGCGTATACGATGGCCTTGGCCAATACATATACATCGTTTTTTTGATTCTGGTCACGTAGAGACGGTACTCCTGCTGGACTATCCGCAGCCTTTTTAAGTCTATTCCACGCCCGACCGACTGTCGGCAATTCTCTTAGTTCTGATGGACTGATCCATATGCCTTTTTTATCCATGTCAACATCCGCTACTACGCTGTTTAGTACAAAAAACAAACAGAAGCCCATTGTCCATTTTGTAAAAAAGGAATGAACGTGACTGCTAACCGCGGTGTTTACAAGCTTGGTCGAATCAACTTTGGTTTTCAATTTTCTCTCCGACAATACATTTTTCTTAATTAGTGTCGTTCCTAAAAATATGAGAATCATTGTGAAAGGGACTTTCATGTAAGGAACAAAAAGCAGCCAAATATTTAAATAGAATAGTAACTTGCATATACGTTTCTGGCAATCGAAGCGCCCTCTTAGTGCTCGTGAGTTATCCATAAAGAGGTGTTGGTTACGAGAGCGGCTTCCTCCACCCCAGGATAACTATGGGGAAGTGTATCAAAATGTGATCGGGTTCACGAAACGGAAAGGTATTGTATCAAATACTGCACAGTTTCAATAATGTGACTAAATATTTGCACACTTTGCTGGTATTGCGACTAGATTTAGTAACGAGAAACGGAATAAAGATGTAGAAATCAGGAATAAGGATCTTGAGTCAATAAAACCCTAAATATATCAAGTCATCAATTCCAGGTTACATACATTCTACGTTTTTATTACCCAGTCGGAAACGTTTCTTCTTTTACTTCTTCAAGGCTCTATTTTTTTAACTTAAATAGAGAGTAAATTTAAAGTGAGACATATGAATATTAATCAACCTAGAGGATCAAGGAATCCTAGTGGATCAGGTATGTACTGCGCAATACCGCTAGAACTTGAGCAAGGCTGCCAACCTGATCAATTTTTCTTGGGGCAATGGAAAACGGTTGCGAACACCCTGACTTTGACACTATTGGGCTTAATCTTAACGTTTTTATTACCCAATACCGCCTATTCATTGGTAGACCGCAATGAACCTTTCGATTCGAGTCAGATTCCAGTTGAAATGCAGGCGTGGTGGGCACCTGACTATGGGCATGTTCATGCGGGGCTCCGTTTGCCGCTTGGACAAACTGTTTCAGGGACACTGGACGTGAATGTCCGCGTCGTTCTTCACAACAATCCAGGTAAGCTTGTTCGCGTCAAGATTTCTGCCGAGAGTGATACCACTTTTGAGAAGCGTCTCAATCTCTCGTGTCCCTATGACGGCAAAAACAACACGGTTTGCGCCTTTAATGTTCCATTATCTCTCGACACTAATAAGATGAAGGATGGTTGGCGCGAACTTCGTGTTCGTGCTTATGTGAAAACTCCCGAGGGATTAAGCTTTTTCAATTCCAGCGGTATTCCTGTTAACGTCCAAAATGGCAAAAGAGATTCCAATTACAGTCGATTTTGCGACAATACTTCGTTAATCGGTCGCAATTGGTATGAAGGCTTTGATTATACCAATGCGATTATCGAATGTGTTCCTCTGGAGCCAGTTTCCGGGCAGCACACGTTTAGGGTAAGAGCCCAAAAAGCAAGTGGACATCTTAATGTGGCCTTGGATAAGACCCACTTTATACCGGCGGTGGGACCTTACCATGCGCAACAACACTCAAGTGGCCAGATCCTATTTGATAGAGATGGAAACTTTCAGTCTTGGCAACGCATCAATATTGATACGACAAAACTGGCCGATGGCTGGCACTCCCTGGCGGTAACGTCAACAAACCCTGGAGGATCGACTTCAAAATGCTCGTATTGTAAGGGCGAACTCAACCATGCCGCAGGTGTGGCCAAAATGTGGTTCTATGTGGACAATGGCAATCCTGTAAAACCAAGAGATAATGAACCTGTTAGTGATCCAGTGGTTGAGGTGCCTGTAATTGAACCGCCAGTGGTCGAAGTGCCGGTAGTTGAGGATCCTGTGGCTGAAATTCCCACCGAGTCCGATCCAAATCCTATCGATTCGGCATCTGTCAAACATGCTGAAAGTCAAAGTGGTGGATCGGCGAATAAGCTCGAAGTCAAGACGTCTGCAACACTGAGTGGTGTAAGAGGTGATCTCTATCTGGCAGCAATTTCGACCCGACGGAACATAGCGGCAAACGCCGTAACTGGACTGGGTTTAACCTGGACGCGTCTGGATACTCAGTGTTCGGGACGAAATGTAACGGGCATCGATCTGTGGATGGCGCAAGGTATTCCAAACGGTAGCGACAAGGTAACGGCGATTTTCCCCCGTGCGCCGGCTAATGCAGCTATCGTCGCCTCCCGATATTCCAATGTAGATCCTGCTGACCCAGTGGGTTGGATCGTATCCGGTAATACCAACGGAACTACAGGGGTTTGCAGTGGTGGCACCGATAGCGACCAGTATGCAATAGATCTACCGGCAATCTCTGACGGCTCGGTTATTTACGGGGCTGCGTCCATGCGCAACAAGAAGCATCGACCCGGATCTGGAGTAGTCGAGCGAGCTGAAGTTCACCAGGGAAGGAGTGGTGGCCGAATCACCTCCGTGGTCGTGACTGATAAGCCAGGTCTATCCGCATCAACCGGAACGGTCGAAGGTTCTTTTAGTAGGAGTGTTGACTGGGCAATCATCGGCTTAGAGCTCAAGCCGCATCAATAGACAGAAGCGAAACCTAGAGATGTTCATGTTCCCGTCCTCCGTCAAGATGGTTTTGATGGAGAGCGGGGCCTGGGTAAGGGCACATGTCGAGATCAATCAAGGTGCCCAGATGTGCTTCCAATAGCTCGCCCAGTGCAGTCACCACGAATACCTTTTCAGTTTTGACTTTGGTTTTTCCGGGCGTATCATCGGGTAACCATAAATACGTTTATATACCTGAAAATCGTCTTGATAGAGAATAGTGATCGCATAAACTCTCTTTGAAGATTTACCATTCCCCAATTGCCAGTTAGAAACGGCATTTCCTCAATCTCAGCAGCGCATGAAGTCATCATGTGCAATACCTGACATTATACCAACCAAAAAGCGAATAAAAATCGCGGGTTGGGACTCAACAGAGAGTCAATTGACATGTTCGTCGCTATTTGGCTACGTCCTATACTCTCTATATTACAATCATTTAAGAATTATTATCTAGAATGTGTGTCTTTTTAACGACACCTTATTGTTTGTTATTCCACGTTCAGAACGATTTCCTCATAAAAACCGTCTACATACAACACCAGCATAAATATTGCATGAAACTACTTATTCGCTTTCATTAAAACACCGAAGCATTTAATATTGATCGAAAAATTCAGGAAATAGGGTTAGCGAATATAAATTGCCCTGAACACATAAAAAGGCAAATAGCAGCTGTGATGTAACTTATCCAGCATTTTCTAGGATCTAGGCAGACCGTCGAGATGAGACAGATCTACCACAATTGACGTTGCTTGCATTCCATCAAGCTATGTTGCGTGCATGGTATCTCGGTCTTTTCTTTGAGCAAAGGCTGTCCTTATTTATCGAGGACTCGTTTATCTAAAGCAAGTTAGAGTTGAAATTTATGAATAACAAGTATTATAAAATAACAAATAATCCTTTTAGTCCGGATGCACACCATCCGACATCTCTCCGGCGTATAGAAAGACGTCGGGCAGACATGTTTTTTCTTTGGGGGCAATGGGAATCAGTTCGTAGCACCGTGGGCTTTGCCCTGTTTAGTTTAGTCTTAGCATTTCTTTTGCCTACCTCCGCTTATTCATTGGTAGATCGTGGTGAATCCTTCGATTCGACTCGGATTCCAGTGGAAATGCAGGCATGGTGGGCACCCGACTTCGGGCATATCCATGCAGGGCTCCGCTTGCCCCTTGGGCAAACCGTCTCAGGGATATTGGATGTAGATGTCCGAGTGGTTCTTCACAACAATCCGGGAAAGCTCGTCCGCGTCAAGATTTCTGCCGAGAGTAATACCACTTTTGAGAAGCGTCTAAATCTCTCGTGTCCCTACGACGGAAAAAACAACACGGTATGCGCTTTCAATGTTCCGTTCTCGTTGGATACCAGCAAAATGAAGGATGGCTGGCGTGAACTTCGTGTTCGTGCTTATGTTAAAACACCCGATGGATTAAACTTTTTTAATTCCAGCGGTATCCCTGTTAACGTTCAGAATGGCAAGAGCGATTCCAATTACACTCGATATTGTGACAATACTTCGTTAATCGGTCGCAATTGGTATGAGGGCTTCGAGTATACAAACGCCGTTATTGAGTGCGTTCCCTTGGAACCCGTTTCGGGGCAGCAGACGTTTCGGGTAAGAGCCCAAAAAGCGAGTGGACACTTAACTGTGGGTTTGGACAAGACCCATTTTATACCAGCGGTTGGACCTTACCCCGCGCAGCAGCATTCAAGCGGTCAAATTTTATTTGATAAAGATGGAAACTATCAATCCTGGCAAAGCATAAATATTGATACAACGAAACTAGCTGACGGTTGGCATTCGCTGGCCGTAACCTCAACCAATCCTGGAGGATCGACTTCTGGATGTGCCTATTGCAAAGGAGCGCTGAATCACGCTGCGGGTGTAGCTAAAATGTGGTTCTATGTGGATAACGGCAATCCAAGAGGTTCAAGAGATGACGAGCTCGTTAGTGATCCTGTAGACGAGGATCCTGTAATTGAAGAACCTGTAGTTGAACAACAACCGGTAGTTGAAGCACCAATAGATGAAGACCCTATAGATGAAGATCCTGTAGTTACTGATTCACCGAGCCCGTCAGCGTCAAATAATACGGTAATTCATGCGGAATCTCAAGGTGGTGGGTCATCCAATAACCTTAAGGTAACGACTTCTGGAGAGCTTGCTGGGGTCAATGACGACCTCTATTTAGCCGCGATTTCAACCCGAGGGAACATAGCAGCAAGTTCTGTAACTGGATTGGGTCTACATTGGAGTCGTGTAGAGATTCAATGTTCAGGACGAAATGTTACAGGACTCGAAGTATGGATGGCGCAAGGCGAACCAAACCATTCTGGCAGGGTGACGGCGACTTTTTCTCGCACATCAGCCAATGCCTCAATTGTTGCTTCGCGATATTCCAATGTTGATCCGGAGCGGCCAATTGGTAGCATAGTTTCTGGCAATACCGGCGGAATAAGCGGGGGATGCTTTGATGGAACCGATAGCGATCGATATACCTTTGCATTGCCGACGACGTCGGATGAATCATCCGTTTATACGGCTGCTTCAATGCGTAACAAAAGTCATATTCCCGATACAGGCTTTTCAGAACGAGCCGAAGTTAAGCAAGGACTTAGCGGAGGAAAAACTTCATCTGTCGTTGTTCAGGATAGGTTTGTTTCGTCAATAGCAACTATCGATGTAAGGGGTAATTTTAGTAGCACTGTCGACTGGACGGTTATTGGTATAGAGATCAAACCGCGCAGCGGTAATCGCCCGAGATAGCATCTGTAAAATGTTGCTAAACAGTAACGTTTAGTATGAGCGCGCACCGGTGAGAATGGATTGTCCCGGTTGCGCATCCGATTCGATTAGGAACAGGAAATAAATTTGTGGCGCAGAATTTTTGTTTGTTTTCATTCGTATGGCAACAGGCGCATAGCTGGCTACGTAACTGTTACTATACGAATGAAGACGGACAAAAAGGCAAGCTAGAATGTATAAGTTATTTATTTCCCGTTCCTTAATAAGGTAGAGAACATGAGAAAAAGGTAACCGACGCGCTTTTAAAAGGTTTATTGGCATCACTCAATAGAATAGAAGAAGGTAACGTCCATGGAAACACTCTTTTTGATCCTTGGTTCAGGCTTTTTTGTCAGCCTTATCAGTATGGCTTATTTGACTCTTAATGCTCGCGAGTTGCGTAAAAACCCTCTGGAGGGTGCCAACCCCAGTTGGCAGGAGAAAGAAGGAAACGGCAACGTGTTCGGAGTTCTTTTTCTTAGTACGGGCATTTTTTATGTGTGGTGTTTAATTGGGATTGGGCTGTGTTTTCTTCTTAATGATGATGCCATTATCGAACGCTTAATACTATTTGTTCCGACAACCGGTATACTTATTTATGCGGCAAAAATATTCAAAGAAATGAAAAAAAAGAAAACATTTACAGTTTGGACTTTTTTTGTGCTAACCGTTGGAACTCTGAGCGCTATCCTTATTTAACCCTGGACTTACGGTTCCGGGTTAGCTGTATTATTGTCCAGTTCTTTTTTGAATATTTGAATCGCCGCACCTGAAATGGCGAGTAACAGCCAATAATAACGCTGATAGCTGAAATGGAGAAAAATCGCTGTCATGAAATATGCTGCTATTCCCATTAAAAATGCCGAAGAAAGATTAGCTATTTCGGGATAATAATGGAGTGTCTGCACTCGTATTAGCCATAGCTGGTGCAGGTTAACGAACCCAATTGCCATGAATACAATGAAGCCCAGTATTCCCAACTCAGCTGGGATCTCGGTGTAAATTGAATGTGCCCGGCGTGGGTAATTTAGATACCGGAAGGCTATGTCTGGATTTGTTTGGTATTTTACTGAGTAAAACTTATTGTACTGGCCGGGTCCAACACCTAGGATGGGATGATCAAGAAAAACGTGAAGCGCTGCGAGCATTTCTGTTGTTCGACCGGTTATTGC
>JAZGGE010000075.1:0-4809 GCA_036480195.1 Methylococcales bacterium | reverse complement strand
ATTCCGTTTCGTTGAGTGGCGATACAGCGGTTGTCAGTGCAATATTTGATGATATCGAGTCCGGTGTAGCCTACATATTCGTCCGCGATGACAGTGGCAACTGGAACCGGCAAGCCAAGTTAAGGGGCCAAGAGGATTTTGGCTCAGCCATTTCGGTAGATGGCGATATCGCGGTTTTCAATTCACCATTTAGGCCTGATGCAGTTCGGGTCTTCGCCCGCGATGGTGTTGGCAACTGGATCGAGAATATCAGGTTATCTCCGGATAGTGATGATCAAGAAGAGGAATTTGGTACATTCCTTTCTATCGATGGCAATACCATCGTAGTCAGAGGAGTGTCCGATAACGGAAACGGAGCAACCTATGTATTCGAACTTCAACGTCCCGATGGCTTTGTATTCCTGGCTGACGAAAAAGTGGAGATCGACCGCCCTAGCATCTCCGCAGGAAACATTCACGCCAACGGCGACATCATATTCGATAAAGGCAGTCGCGGAACCCATACCGGGGATCTAAGCGCTGTGGATTTTATCAAGATCGGTAAACGCAATACCATCGTCGGAGATGCGTCTGCCGGATTTAGTGTGATCATTGACGATAAGTCCACGGTAACCGGCACGGTAGTCGAAAATACAGATGTCGCCGTCATTCCCCTTCCTACCATCACGCCATTTTCAGCAGGTAAAGAGGATATCAAGGTGAAAAGTGGTGAAATACTCGCTCTTGCACCTGGAAGCTATGATGATGTCAGAGCCAATGAAGGGGCTACCTTGCAGCTGATGAGTGGTGAATACTTCCTCGAAGAACTAGACCTGAAGGATCGGTCGGTACTGGAGATCGATGTATCAAAGGGATCCGTGACCATTAATGTGGAAAAAGAGCTGGAATTTGATAACGAGATGGAAGTCAGAATTACTCCGTTTGACGAAGACAGCAGCAACTGGGTGACCTTCAAGCAACTGGGTCACAAAACGGTGGAGATCGACAAAGGCGCAAAGGTTTTGGGAACCATTATTGCCCCGAAAGCCAAGGTAGAGTTGAAGACAGGTTCCTATTTCAAAGGTACGATCCTTGCGCGAACGATCGAAGTGAAAACTCGGGTTACGTTTTTACCTCACAATTCATCTGATTCAGAGTAGGAGATTCCAGACCCCGATGGGCTCCAATTTGATACCTACTGATGGAAGCACAGATATTAATCGTTCTAAAAGTATTCGCATTATAAAACTTGCTCCAGAAGTCAATCGCCAAGCATACTTGAGTGCGAGAACTTATGGAACGATTAATAAAACGTAAGGCCTGACTCTAATTCAGCTCTCCTAATTAGAGCCTCCTCAGTTATTATAACCAATTGATAATAATAGGTTACCCATGGTTATCATGGTATGGTGATGCACGAAAAGCAACGCAACCACTGACAAAACCCGTGCACCGATGATCCGCTATCATAGCCAAAAACTACAAATACTCCCTGGATTTGAAACCCAGTTTCAAACGACTCTAGATAAAACCAATCGTTGGGTGAAGCTGAGTGAATGTATTGTCGCATAAGCAATACCGCAGTCAGGTTTAGCGCCGATGTTCACCCACCTATTTTGAGGTCCGAGCTTGTAAGGAGATAGACTATAGCCCCCTAGATGTCCCCCATCGACTATTCCATTTCAAGTCTTTTTAACTGGCCTAACATTGACGTTGCATCAGTCCAAACCACGCCTGTTGATTGCTCGATGCCGATACTAAATAGTCGTGGCGAAGTATTTGGATCTCCTTCACACGAATCCCCGTGCTTCTCACGAACGACAATAATAAGTTTACCTTCAAAGAGTTCTTCCAATACATCAAATTCTAAACAATTTAGTGATAATTCTGAAAGCCTATACTTTGTCACTATTTGCTTAGCTTGATTAATCAATTTATTTTCTGATGTACCGCCTGGTTCAACTTGAGATGACACAACGCCCTTAGATATAGGGGTCGAAGCATCAGGTTTTTGGGATCCTTCCTCGGAACAACCCTGATTAAATACTAAGACAATTGCTATGGATAAACAGCAAAGCGGTTTTGATACATGACTTTTTTTTCTCCTATTAGTATTCCTCATTTGTCGTAGTCATCCAGATAGTAAGTCGAAATAATGGATTTTAGTTTCTTGGCATACTGTGGATCCGTAGCATATCCTGAAGACTGTAATGCATTCGCAAACCTGTATGGGTTATTTGAGTATGCAAACGCGTTTTTATATCTTGGATTGGTCGTCAAAAACTTACCATAGTCTTCTGCTGCCTCACCAAAGTTTGCGTAAGCACGAAATGAGTCTTTCATCGTAACTTCTTTGCCATTAATGAACTCTGTGGTGGTAAAAGACGTTGCTGCGCCTTTGGATCTATGTAACTTAATACCAAAATACGAATTACGTTTAACATGAAACCCCCAACCAGACTCCAAGGCTGCCTGCGCGATTAGGACAGAAATCGGAATCCTATATTTGGCCTTTATTTTTTTTGCATCTTGCAATATTTTATTAACAAACGTACTAACATTAACAGGACGAGGTTTACGAGCAGTTTTCTCAAGATTTTGTAGTGTTTTTCCATGTGGAACTACGAGTCCATCAGGTTTTAGCATTTTGACTACTACTGCCTGGTAAGTACGAATTGCACTAATAGTAAGAGTGCCATTTTTACCATCTTCTTTTAATTTCTTGATCTTCGGTAGAAGATGAAGATTATTGTTAATTAGTCTCTGTATCTTAATGACATCACTCGGCAAGTTTGAGCCTTTTTCTCCCACGGATTTTGTAATTAAAATCATCTAATTCTCTACTATGATGAGTTGTTGGAATACTTCGTATTAGCTGGCTAACCAAGGAGTAACAGGTCAAATCGCGAATAGTGGAGATGCGCAAAAAAAAGCCTAATAATTTTATCCCACATCTTATTTGCCATTTATCAACTTATTTTATGGCTTTTTGGCACCAATAGCCTTCAAAGAAATTAGGTGTTTATATAACTGAACAACGAGCTGGAATACGAAAATCCCAAATAACAACGTGTAGCAGCTAAAGCCTTGCACTGAAAGTGCATAGTTTTGAACTAGCGGTCGGTGACAATAAAAATAGTGCAAGAATTGAATTGATTTACGATAAAAAAATACCGCAGACAATACGTAAACGTTTTAATGTGGCTATTGCTTTTTCTCCAATCGCCTTACTATCTCATAACAGCTCAACCTTAACAATCGCTCCAAATCGAGGATGGTCGAAATAGTGAATTTCATTAAGGCGAATACGCCGCTTTTCATCTATTAGATAAGTTTTCGATCCCGATACCTTTTCAATCTCATCTACATCGTCTTCGAACATTCGCTCCCCCATCGGGTCGTAACCAGAATCGTGTCGAGTATATTCAAGATAAGTGAAATAATGTAGATAGTGGCTACGCTTCAATTGGACATAGCCCTCAATGGTTCCATCATCAACATCTTGGGAAATATGGATAGCCTTACCCAAGCGGTTAGCCGGAACAGATTCCACCCATCCCATATGGAGCAGAGGTTGGTAATTTTCTGCATGGGACAGCTTGGTTTCAATAGTTGTGAGCATCAAATCACTCCTTGCCAACATAGCAAAGGGTTGCCGTTGACTGAGGGGGCTTATCCCGGCAAGTTCCACCCTGTTCCTGGGCCATTCGATATCCGAGGACGCGCTGTTGAGCACCTCACTGGTTCGAGAGTTTTGAGAAAAAACGATCAATTCCACTTTATACAACTTTTTTTCGGCAGCATGCGTTCCCCCTGAAAAACAAAGACCGAAGAGTAGAAAAAAAGGAATTACTCGACTAATGTAGAAAGATTTTGTATAAGTCATTTTCGACGTAGCGTTTCTAATAGTTCTTTGACAAAATTTATTTTTTCAACAGGTTGCTCAAGTTTTTGAGTAAACCTTAATTTATCCGGGCCATCAAGTTTATATTGCGCCGGTTTGGACTGAATAAGCCGGATGATTGTTCCAGGATCTACTGTGGGCTCAGAAGTAAATAAAATACGGCCACCAGCATCATTTGCCTCTATCTTACGAATTCCCAGGGTCGCTGCCTGGAGTTTTATTTCAGTGATAATAAAAAGATGTTTGGCCTGTTCCGGCAACATCCCAAACCGATCGATCATTTCCACTTGCAGGTCATCTAATTCCGAGACTGACTCTGCACTCGATATGCGTTTATATAAAACCAAGCGGCTATGAACATCTGGCAGATAATCATCCGGGATTAACGCGGAAAGTTGTAAATCCACCTCTGGACCTACATCCAGCGGTGCTTCCAATTCCGGCTGTTTGCCTGATTTTATTGCTTCTACAGCCCGTTCCAGCAATTCCGTGTAAAGCGTAAAACCTATTTCGTTAATTTGCCCGCTTTGTCCTTCGCCTAACAACTCTCCAGCACCACGAATTTCCAGATCATGGGAAGATAACATAAAACCCGCACCGAGGTTGCCTGCAGCTTCGATGGCGTGCAGTCTCTTGACTGCATCGCGGGTCATCAGTTTCTTCGACGGCGTAATTAAATAAGCGTAAGCACGGTGATGAGATCGGCCGACCCGACCCCGCAACTGATGAAGTTGGGCAAGCCCGAGTTTATCTGCACGGTTAATGATAATCGTATTGGCGCTCGGAACATCAATGCCGCTTTCAATGATTGTGGTACAGAGTAAAAGATTAAATCGCTGATGATAAAAATCGAGCATGATACGTTCCAGCTCCCTTTCGGGCATTTGGCCATGAGCGATCTCAAGCCTGGCTTCCGGCAACAAGCG
>JAZGGE010000074.1:0-2202 GCA_036480195.1 Methylococcales bacterium | reverse complement strand
AAATGAATGATGTGATTGGTTATGCTAATCGTGGATCTCATTCAGAAATTGTTTTTGACATTGCCGACCCTATGGCAGCGAGTAGCTGTGTAGCCTGTGGTGAATGTGTGCAAGCTTGTCCTACAGGAGCATTAATGCCTGCAAATGATGTGGGATTAGAAGTGGCTGATAAAACGGTCAATTCCACTTGTCCCTATTGTGGTGTCGGTTGTTTAATCAAATACCATGTTAAAGACGATAAAATTTTATATACAGAAGGACGTGATGGTTTTACTAATCATTATCGACTCTGTGTAAAAGGTCGTTATGGGTTTAACTATATACACAATCCATTACGATTAACGAAGCCGTTAATCAGGCTTGAGGGTGTTGCTAAAACTACAGAATTATTAGACCCAAATGATCTGGATAAAGTTTTTCGAGAAGCAAGCTGGGAAGAAGCGTTAGACTTTGCCGCGAATGGACTGAAAAAAATCCATGATGAAAAAGGTAAAAAAGCCTTGGCTGGATTAGGTTCGGCGAAAGGCAGTAATGAAGAGGCCTATTTGTTTCAAAAATTAATTCGAACCGGTTTTGGAAATAACAATATTGATCACTGTACACGCCTTTGTCATGCATCTTCTGTTGTTGCATTATTGGAATGTTTAGGCTCGGGAGCAGTATCTAATCCAGTTTCCGATGTAAGTGAAGCAGAGGTTGTTATTATTATCGGTTCTAATCCTACGGTGAATCATCCTGTAGGTGCAACATTCATGAAGAATGCAGCGAAGAAAGGTTGTAAAATTATCTTAATGGATCCTAATCGCACTGATATTGCAAAATATGCATCGCATGTTTTACAGTTCCGTCCTGATACGGATGTTGCAATGCTCAACGGTATTATGCATGCCATTCTTGAGGAAGGGTTGCAAGATGATGCGTACATCAAAAAGAATACCGAAGATTTTGAATTTATGAAGGCGCATGTAAAAAATTACAGCCCAGAAAAAGTAGCACCTATTTGTGGTATAGATGCTGAAACTTTACGAGAAGTCGCTAGACTATATGCAACATCTAAAAGCTCAATGATTTTATGGGGCATGGGGATTTCACAACATATTCATGGGACAGATAATGCGCGTTGCCTTATCGCGTTGGCATTAATGACAGGGCAAATAGGAAGGCCAGGAACAGGATTGCATCCATTAAGAGGGCAGAATAACGTACAAGGGGCTTCTGATGTAGGGCTTATTCCGATGGTGTACCCCGATTATCAACCTGTTGAAGACTCTGAGAATCAAGCTTTTTTTGAGAAATTATGGGGTGTAGAGTTAGATCCTAAGCAAGGATTAACGACGGTAGAAATGATCCACGCTATTTTAGATGATGAGGTTTATGGCATGTATATCGAAGGTGAAAACCCAGCTATGTCAGATCCCAATCAAAATCATGTGCGCCAAGCCTTTGCTGCTTTGGAGCATTTAGTCATTCAAGATATTTTTCTAACAGAAACCGCAGGTTTTGCTGATGTTATTTTACCTGCCTCTGCGTTTTATGAAAAAGACGGTACTTTCTCAAATACAGACAGACGAGTACAAATGGGGCGCCAAGCAGTATCTCCACCAGGTGATGCGAAACAAGATCTATGGATTATTCAGGAAATTGCTAATCGCCTAGGTTGTGGGTGGAATTATAATGATGCAGAAGATGTTTTTAATGAAATGCGTCAAGCAATGGGAAGTATTGCAGGGATGACTTGGGATAGACTGGAAAAAGAAGATTCACTCACTTATCCCCTAGAAAATGTAGGTGACCCTGGTGAGGCGATTATCTTTACCGATGGATTCCCGACTGAATCAGGTAAAGGTCGTTTTGTTCCTGCTGAATATATTCATGCGGATGAAATGCCTGATGATGCATTCCCCTTTATTTTTATTACTGGGCGGCAACTAGAGCATTGGCATACAGGAAGTATGACACGTCACTCACCCACTTTGGACGCTATTGAGCCAGATCCGGTTGTAACACTCCATCCAGAAGACTTGGAACGATTAAATATTGAGCCAGGTGGTTTAATTACTATCGAATCAAGACGTGGAAAAATTACAGCTTATGCACGTGCAGATTTAGGCATTCAAAAAGGGTCAATATTTATGGCTTTTTGCTACAACGAAGCAAGCGCTAATCTGATTACCAATGAAGCACTCGATCCTTCAGCCAAGA
>JAZGGE010000073.1:0-5405 GCA_036480195.1 Methylococcales bacterium | reverse complement strand
CCTGTACCAAGAGAAGGGGTGTAGTGGACTGCGGGGTGATCACGATCCTGGCCGTCCTGCTAAATTGTCGGAAAGCGAATTGGAGAAAATCGTCCGGGATGTCAGGAAGAGTCCAAGGGAGCTGGGTTATAAAGAGGAGCGTTGGAGGGGGTGTGTTTTGGCGAAACATCTTAGGGAAACTTTCGATATCTCCCTGGGCGAAAGGCAGTGCCAGCGGCTCATTAAACAATATAGTCCGCCAGGAGACGCATAGCTTGCCTGAAAATGCAAGCTTTTTAGCTAGCACTACAGAAATGATCTATACGACATACTTTTGTCGCATATTCAATACAAATAATGTCAAAACATGTTATTTGTAATTTATCGTGTAAAAAAAGCTGACAGTTTTCTGGAAATCTGTAAGTTATCGCGCGATATATTTGTAATCTATAAGAAAAAAGGCTATCAGTAATTGCTTTGAAAGTTTGCACGCCATTGTCAACCCTAACAGAGGTGGATATGATTGCTTTTGAATACAAATTGGTGGTGTAAAAATATTTGACATATTTAACGAACTTATAGCGGGATATAGGCCAATTATCCTGCCGATTAAATCTGATTCCATTTCGTATCCCGTAGCTCCGTATACGGCATAAGGTGAATCCCAGCCGCTAACAACGAAATCGTGATCTTCTCTCCATAGTCAAGTCGATTGCGTTGAGCCACATGTAATGGCACAGTCATCGTAATATTGATATTAAGTTTTTTATCCACCCGGATAACAATATTGGCATATCCCCCCAAAATATAATATTCGATAATAGTGCCTGATAGAGGATTTTCCCGTTCACCATTTGATCGTCTATCACGGCGATGCAACAGGACGGTTGCGGGTTGAATCATCCAGCACACCTGCTGTCCAGCAATGTAATCGGATTGCAATCGGGCTTCTAGCACAAGGCCTTGCCAGCGTAGCAGAGTTTTTTGCCGATCCAGATCATGTTCGATGATTTGTGCGGTGAAGATATTCTGCTGATTCATAAGCCTGGCAACCAGCGCACTGACAGGGTGGGCGGCAACAGCAAGCGGTGGGCCTTTTTGCAGCGTAATACCGCGATGTAGGATGTATAGTCTGTCAGCTAGCAAGGTGGCTTCATCAAGATCGTGGGTCACGATGATGATAGGCATTGAAAGCGAGCGGCGTAGTTCAATCAACTCCCGGTACAAGCGTCGGCGTGTCACTTGGTCAACAGCGGAAAAGGGTTCGTCCAGTAGTAATACTTTAGGATCACGGGCCAATGCTCTGGCGACTGCGACACGCTGCTGTTGTCCACCGGATAAGGTTCTTGGGTAACGCTTTTCAAGCCCTTTTAGATGAACCTTGTCTAACAATTCAATGCCACGTTCCTGGCGTTGCTGTTTGGGTAAATGAGATAACGCCTGTATGACATTATCCAGAGCCGTAAAGTGAGGAAATAGAGCGTAATTCTGAAACACTAGTCCTACAGTACGTTGATGGGTTGGTTTACAGATATGAGACGATGAGTCCAGCCAGGTTTCCTGCTGACAAACAATGGAGCCTTGTTCCGGCGTATAGAGTCCGGCGATCGACCGTAGTACTGTTGTTTTTCCACTACCGGATGGCCCGACTAACGCCACCACTTCCCCAGATTGACAGCTCAATTCAATATTGAGGGGAATAGGCTCCTTCTGAAATAATCGAACCTGGATGCCCGGTTCAACCATAGTCTCGGTTTGACCGGTCGGTGATTAGATAGGTAAAGGAAATGGTGATTATGGAAAAAGCCAATAGGAAAGCGGACATGATTGCCGCGGCATCATTGTCGAAAGCCTGTACTCGATCATAAATGGCAATCGCCAGGGTTTTGGTTTCGCCTGGAATATTCCCGCCGACCATAAGAACCACGCCAAATTCACCCAGAGTATGGGCAAAAGTCATTACCATTGCAGAAATAATGCCTGGCCATGCTAAAGGGAGTTCAATACGCCATAGAACTATCAATGGTTGCAAACCACAACAGGAGGCCGCTTCTCGTATTTCCCGGGGGATGGCTTCGAAAGCCCGTTGCGTGGGTTGAATAGCGAAGGGCAAGTTAAATAATACGGAGGCAATCACCAGGCCTTCAAAACTGAATACCAGACTATGCCCCAGCACGGATTCTATCCATACACCCAGCGAAGATTGGCCACCCAGACCCACGAGCAGATAGTATCCTAATACTGTCGGTGGCAGAATTAACGGAACGGCCAACAAAGCCTGGACAACACTTTTTCCATAGAACTGGCTATAAGCTAAGAAGCGTCCTGTATATATGCCGATAGGTAATAATATCAAGACGGTGAGTGCGCCGAGTTTGATTGATAGGAATAGCGCTTCTATGTCCATATTATTGCAAACACGGGTATTATTGTTGAGGCAAAAGAAAACCGGAACGATCGAAAATGCTTCGTGCCCTGGTAGATTGTAAGAATTGATAAAACGCTGTGGTGGTTGCACCCGCTTGTTTTAGTAACACCATACGGGCATGGAAGGATTGATGTAGCGAAGCGGGTAACAAAACAAAGTGGCCTAAAGACTTTACTGCGGGCACAAGGGCAAATGAATAGGAGAAAAGTCCTCCTTGGGTGGTTCCTGAACTGGCAAATTGTGCGGCTTGAGCGACATTTTCCCCGAGGATCAATTTGGATTGGATATCATTCCACAAACCGCCGGAAATTAGAACCTCTTTAGCGGCGCGGCCAAAGGGCGCATGCTGCGGATTGGCCATCGCAAAACGCTTCAAGCGGCCATCCTTCAGTGCAGCTTTAAGGTCTACCAAACCCTTATCTACTTTGATGGAAGAGTTTAGAGGTACGAACAGAACGACGCGGCCTGTTGCATACACGCTACCGTGATCCAGGGTAAGCCCTAGTTTTTCCAGTTTTTCGACATAAGTTTCATCGGCGGAAATAAACATTTCGAAGGGCGCAGCTTGAGCTATTTGGCGGGTGAAATTTCCTGAAGAGCCGTAACTTATTTTGATTCTCAACCCCGTATTAGCCGTAAACTCCCGACTGATTTCTTCCAAAGCAAATTGGGTGCTGGATGCGGCGGCAATAAGTGGGGTTTCTGTGGCTTTTACTGCTGTGCCACCAATAATGAGATAAATGGCGGCAAGAAAAGCGGTTACAAGAGAAGGTTTGATACGCCTTCCGTATTCCGTGACGTGGAGTGTCACTGGCTGCATTCCCACGCGGGAGCGTGGGAATGATAAACCCATCGATTCAAAACCGGCATTGAATAGTTACGCTCGCCGTTCACTCTTCTCAGCAGCATACTTTTCAATATCTTCTTTGGAGAACCCAATGTTTCTTGCGACCTGTTCGGCATGGCTGATTCGGGAAATACCTGGAACCAACCTGAAAGTAGGAGATTCTCCAGCAAATTCCACTTGAAGGCATTGTCCGATATTCTCCTCCTGAAACTTATCTACCAACTGGTGGTTATGGGTTATTAGTACGGTATTATTGCCGATTTTGTAAAATCCCTTTAAAACATTGTAAGAGGTTTCCAGGCGTTCTTCGTGGGTGGTACCTTCTGACAGTTCATCCAGTATAACTAAGCTTTCTGGTGATACTGCAAGGAAAATGTCCCGAGTCCGTTTAAGCTCGGTTCCGAATCGGCCTTCGCCATCTTCCAGATGGCTAATCTCCGGTACTTGATAAAAAATTCGATCCGCAACAGTCAGCTGAGCCATCTCCGCCGGGATATAACAACCAATTTGTGCCATTAGCTGAACTTGAGCAAGACTTTTGCAGAAAGCAGTCTTTCCACCACTGTTTGGCCCGGTAATAAAAGTTAGATGAGAGCCCTGCAATTCGATATCATTGGCAACATAGTCCTCGATCGATTGAGCCAATATTGGGTTTTTAACCCCTTCTAAAATTCCATGGTGTCGTTTCGCGGTTGACATTTCCGGTAGTACAGCTTGCGATCCATAGGAATCGGCAATGCGTTGAAAGCAAAGTAGTTCATCCAGTTCTCCAAGTGCTTCCAATGTTTCCTGAACCTCCTCGGAGTTTTTATAAAGATCGCGCAATGGATAAATACAACTATCACGATCAGTTCCGCCGACAATGGGTGGGTAAATCATCAATATTGGCAAAGCGAAGAGCATCAACATTGGCCCGATTGCGGGTACTGCTTGAGCGGCAAAGACAAACAACGTACCGATGACCAGCAGTAGTACCGGTTTAATCAATGATGGCGTAAACTTTAGCGCGGGTATATACCATTTCCGCTCTTCCCGTGTGAGCAGTTCTTTTTCTGTCCGGTAGGCAGGCCCTTGCATCAAGCGATAGATTCTGGTTTCCGCGAAACCGCTGATTTGATCCAGTAAGCCTTTCAAATAAGCGCTTTCCGGCGCTGGTAGGCTTTGAGCCGATGTGGCCATGCCGCAAATAAATTCTGTACCCTTTATATATTGATCATAACCGTAACCATCGAGTTCCAAATCGTGGGAGGTTTTACCCAACGCCCCTACAAACTTCCCAAAACAAAGGTCGTAAAATGATTTTTCATCGGATGCCGCTGTATCGACCAGGTTTTTGAGTTGTTCATGAAGAGTGGAATTAGCTGCTAATTCTTTAACCGCTGCTTGTTTTGCCTGAATCTTGGTGATTTCAGCAAGAGGTCGTGTTAAAGAGCGATACAGCACTGCTTGACCGATTGTTGTTTTACATTGATTAATAGAATCAAACAGGCTGTCAACCTCGATTGCCCGGAACGTAGATTCTTCAATGACCCCTTTGCCAATCTCCATAGGTTCGGTCGCTCGTACTTCTGGTGGCGCCCCGTCACAATTTTTTAGTATATTTTCGTACATTTGGAAACCTCTTCTCCACAAATACAACGCTCTTGATTAACAATGTTAATAATGAGTGAAGCGTATATTATAAAGGGATTCGTTGATGACCTAAGCCTTGATTAACAATGCTGGCGGCGTTTTGAGGAATCGAATGATTTGTCTTTAACTCGATTGTGTTCCGAGTTATAATGGAGGGATTGCCGATGTGGTGGAATTGGTAGACACGCCGTCTTGAGGGGGCGGTGACGCAAGTCGTGCCGGTTCAACTCCGGCCATCGGCACCATCCAAAGTTCTTGAAGCATAGTCGATATACTATGTTTTACTCTACGAAGCGTTCCGCAAATACATCCGCAGTCAGATTAAATACGGCCTTAGGTAACTTTATTTCGTCAGGCCGCCTTATTCCTTGTTTTTTTCAATCATTGCATACGCGGAATGATTGTGAATGGATTCAAAGTTCTCTGCCTCTACCTTATAGTAAGAGATACTCGAATTCTGGTTCAAATTATTGGCGATATCTCTGACAATATCTTCAACAAATTTAGGGTTGTTGTAGG
>JAZGGE010000072.1:0-4589 GCA_036480195.1 Methylococcales bacterium | reverse complement strand
GCTCTGTAGTGTCTGTAACTTGAAATGAAACTTTTCCGGTACCTTTCATTGAGCACCTATGGTATTGCCTCTTTTGGGGATAATAGAGTTCGCCAGGCAGGACACATTTATAGTAGGGAATACCATTCGAATCTCCCGATTGGACAACTCTGGATTGAAATGATGTTTTGATGCCCCTGAGATTCGCGAACGCTTTTAGTGCTCTATTTTCCAACAACAGCTTATGCCCCAGGGAAGGATTCAATTTGTCGAGGAAGACTGCCTCGGGTGATACGCCAATGATACTTGAGGTAAAGTAGCCTTTTCTCTCAGGGATGGTAATCGTCAGTAAGGAACGGTCATCTTCCAGAATCTTAAGAAGTCGAGTGACTTGACCTGGAGAAGTTACAAAACCAGGACTTTTTAATTTTTTTTGAGGTTCTACCGGACTTCTGCGTCGAGGATGGAATAATTTCTCGAACATACTGGTACTCCTTCAATGTTGTATTGGCGGATAGAGGAAGTTGAGAAGTAGTCAGCTGCTAGGCGCGCGAGCGCAGGACTTATTCGAGCGAGAACAACGCAGATGGCCGCTTATCGGCTTACTATACCCGCCAATACAATGTTGACGGAGTAGTACTTCGTCAAGAGTTGCACCTTAAACGGCACATTCTCAAACGCGATAGGGATAGATATTGAATGGATCAAAATTAACTAAACCGATGCTAGAGATTTTGACTCAGCTTGGCCTGTTTGATGTCCGTTCGGCCCATATATACTGTTAGCCCTGTTTGTTACACCACGCAGGATATCAAGAGATCGATTCACGTGAAGGGCGAGTCGTTCAATCGTTATTGCATTGGTTTCGTTCATTGTTTGGCACTGTTCAGTTGTCTGTCGAACTTTATCCCAGAGGGACAACAAGTTGTTCTTTTCTGTTTTTGGTAGTTCAATACCATCAGTCCATGCTTGAAGTCCTCTTTTTCCAGCGGGAAGATTGTTGCTTTGTAGAAATTCGTCCTGTAATTTTGTTAAGCGGTTAAGCTCTGTTACAATTCGCAGCTTTTCTTTTGCCAGCTCTTCCAGGTATTCAGGTTGTCGATTTACCAATATTTGGTTTTCGCGTTCAAGAAGGGATAGCAGTCCTTCAGTGTGTTGTAGGATCGTTTCCAGAAGTTCTAAAAGGGGTTGGGAGTTTCCGTTCATCTAGGGCGTTATTCGGATTGATAGTGATTCGCGTAGTCTAACGCTGTCATTAAGATGCGAGCTGCTCTTCGAACTCGATTATTTTTTCCGCAGTATGTTCGGCATCAATGGAATAATCGCCTTCTTTCAAGGAATGAGCAATTTCTTCCACACGGGGGACATTAACTATAGGCACCGAAGCTAAAACTGTCTCAGCTTCTTTTAATTGCTGTGCTATTTGAGTCAGCGAAACGGTATCCTTTGTATTTATGCTGCTCGTCTTGTTCCCTTGAACCGAATCCATTCCATTATTAACAGCGGTATTGGTAGACGATTTTATCGGTGTTTTGCTTGATACGCCGTATAGCTCGATGGCCATTCACTATTCCTCTGATTAGTTTCTTTAATAGTATATCGGCCGGAACGAAATAGACTTGAGAACAATCACATTACAACCTGAACAATACCTTTTGTGATTATAGTCCCTTCGATGATGCGATCAGAGCTCTCATTCCGAACCCGGATTTGTTCTCCGATTTGCCCATCAGCCAATGCCTGTCCAGACATAGAGACGTCGATTTCGTCGTTCAATACCCGGATTACAACCCGCTCTCCTTTCCTTACGATTTTTTGTACATTCAGTTGTGCTATGTTTAAGACCTTGCCAGCCTTTATGGCTTTGTTGGTTTGTTTCCCCACCACATCTTCGATTGAAATCAGATATCCCTTTCTTAGACGAGAAAGATCTCTGTTCCTTTGTTCCAAATGGTTATTTGATATCAGCGTACCTCGTGAAAGAGATTTTTTGGCAACAACTACCTTTCCGAAGGCTTTGATATCAACAGAAGTATAAATGGTCCAAGGTTTTTTTCCAGTGCAGCGTATACCGAATGTGAGTCTGCCATAAGGTTTACTGCTATCACGAGGGAAAACACTGAGCGGCGTAGAGCAAGTAGATAACCGGAGCCGGGGATCCAGTGGTTTAATGCGGAATTGGTAGTTAATGTCTTTCTGACGATAATTTGACGCCAAAAATTCGTTCACTGCATCAAATATTTCAGCATGCTGTCGGTTTCTTGTCTCGGAAAGGGGGGCTGTTGGTGTTGCAGACGTTAGAAACAAGGCGAATAAGGCGAGAGACTTCATAATAAGAACCATTAGTTGAGTTGATTGCTATCTTGTGAGGCAAATAACGAGCCATCTTGATAGAGAGAACACTCTAACAATCCAATGGAAAGCATTTTTTTGGCTGTGCGGTTTTTACCTACATTGGGTAGTCATATAGCTTCAATCGGTACAATATTTTACCTACACGGTTATACTATGTACCTCTCGCGCCCAAGAATACCCATTTTCAGCGCACATCTTTTCGCGAAGAGCGTCGTTGTATAACCTTGAAAGAGATGACTCTTCCTGCGTTTCTACGCCTAGCCCTCCACGAAAATCTAATCACTCAAAACGGGCATTCTTGAACGCGAAAGATATAGAACCAAATTTGGAACCGAGTTTGGGAGTAAAAAAAGAAAATGAATTGAATTCGATATCATTCTGATGAAAAAGTCAGCAATCCCCCATGGAGTTGATTGATGAAAAATATAAAGTTAAAGTTGGTAATCTTTGTGCCATTGCTTGTAGCTACATTCGCGGTTAATGCGACCGGCTCATTCTCGAATGGCTACACCAATGTGTATGTCTTTGGTGATAGTCTGTCTGACAATGGTAACTTGATGGCGCTTGATCCTTCTTTCCGCGAACGATTTACCAATGGCCCCGTTTTAGCTGAAATAGTCGCTGATGCGTTTGGTATTGCATTAACACCCTCAAATCATCTTTTAGAAGTATCTTCTTTCGGTAATAACTATGCAATTGCGGGAGCGAAAGCGGTGGATGACGATGGCGATGAAACAACACCGGATATAAATTTGCCTACTCAGATTAATTCTTTTCTAAGAATACATGATGGTGTTGCTCCTTCTGATGCTTTGTACATTGTGATTATCGGTGGTGATGATATCCGTGCCGCGCGTAAAATTCGTACTGCTACTGTATTAGCCGCAACACGTGAAGAGCGCCAAGCCATTCGCCAGACTGCAATCGATTCCCTGACATTGGCTGTAAAATCAGAGCAAGCTCAGCTTCGGAAACTAATCGCAGCGGGTGCTGTAAAAATCGTCGTTTCAAACGCGCCTGATGTTGGCGTAATTCCAGAAACTGATATAGTGGCTAAAGGGCTGTTTGCAAATGCACAAACAAGAGCGCAAAAACGCAAGGCACGTCGTTTACCCAAAGTAAGCACTAAGTTGTCTGCACTGTACAACCGCATGTTAGCACGTGAGTTAGCTCGTATTGAGCGCCAAACAGGGGTTAATTTTATCGAATACGATTTGTTTGGTTTCCTGACAGACCAAATCGACAACGCTGAAAATTTTGGCTACACCAATACAGACGATGCATGTATTTTGTTCTTTTCCCAAAATGGCGCTTTGAATCCTGAGTGTGGCAAATTCCCTGGGGCAAGTGGCTTTTTGTTCTGGGATGAAATTCATCCAACAACGGATGCTCATGAGATAGCAGCTCGGGAGATCATTGATAAATTACTAAGAGTCCGTTCGAGAAGAAGGTTTAAAAGTAGACATAGACATCCTCGGAATTGCTATCAATCAAGATCGAGGCAACGAGCGACTCATTATTACCGTTAAACCTACGAGGCTGTCCAGAAATAGAAATCGTGACCCACTGGTTATTTAGGTTATACCCTCCGCATTTGAATTTTTAGCATTCAGCGCGTCAGTTTTTGCGAAGGGTAAGGAGAAAAACGCCGCTGTAGCAATCTATAGCAAGTTTTTTAAACACAGCCATCCGCAAAAAAGGGCGAGCATGGGTGCTGAAAATTTATGTGCGGAGAGTATAAATATGGATCATTCAGAAGACTTGAATTCCATCGACCATAATCATATTTGGCATCCTTACAGTGCTATGGCCTCGGATTTACCTGTTTACCCGGTTGCTTCCGCAAATGGAGTGCGGCTTAAGTTAGTGGATGGCCGAGAGCTAATTGATGGGATGTCGTCATGGTGGTGTGTTATTCATGGGTACAATCACCCGGAAATGAATGCGGCACTGGAACAACAAATCCAGGAAATGTCTCATGTCATGTTCGGGGGAATTACCCATGCACCAGCGGTTGAACTAACCAGGCAACTTATTGAAATTACTCCGAACGCTTTACAGGTCGTTTTCTACTCAGACTCCGGCTCTGTTGCAATTGAAATTGCAATGAAGATGGCAATGCAATATTGGCGTGCTAAAAGCGAACCACAACGACAACGTTTTATCAGTCTGCGTTCCGGATATCATGGGGATACATTTGGCGCCATGTCGGTCAGTGACCCTGTAACTGGTATGCATTCTCTGTTTAGTGATTT